>JAIXXG010000068.1 GCA_027490915.1 Microbacteriaceae bacterium | reverse complement strand
TCAAGCGCGACCCCGATGCGCCGACGGGCTACCGGCGCCACCACGTCGAGACCTTCGACCCCACCGAGGTGCTCACGAGCATCCGCCCGCACCTGAAGCACGCCAACTACGCCGTCGAGGACGAGACGGGGCTCTACCGCTACACCGGCTGGTTTCCCGACGGGGCGCTCGGCGCGGTGAGCGAAGAGGTTCCGTTCGAGCAGCTGTGCGCCGAGCCCGCCACGCGCGTGGTCGTGATCTCGCCCGGCCACGCCATGGACGAGTTCCTCGCCGCGGTCGAGCTCATGGGCCTGCACCAGGTGAGCTACAACGTCGGCTGGACGGCGTGGCTCGACATCGCGCCCGACGGCGTGAACAAGTCGACGGCGCTCGAGCGGGTGCGCTCGGCCCTGGGCATCCCGGGCGAGCACGTCATCGCGATCGGCGACGGCCGCAACGACATCGAGATGCTCGCCTGGGCGGCGGGGCTCGGCGGGCGCGGCATCGCCATGGGGCAGGCGCCCGAGGAGGTGCGCGCGGTCGCCTCCGAGGTCACCGCGCGCGACACCGACGACGGTCTCGCGCAGGCCCTCGCGACCGTCTGATCGGGATGCTCTCCGGGGGTTCCCTGCGAACGCATAGCACCCCCTCCCGGGCTGCGCAGCACCTCGTCGGCTAGACTGGAAGACTGATGTCCAAGGAGGGCTGTCCGAGCGGCCGATGGAGCCAGTCTTGAAAACTGGTGGGCAGCAATGTCTCGTGGGTTCGAATCCCACGCCCTCCGCTCGTGCCAGGCCCGCCCGCGGCTCAGTTGCCACTCCGAGGGGGAAACCATGACCGAACCGATCCGCGACCGCGCGACGCGGTCGCTGCCCACGGCTCCCGTGCGGCACGGACGGCAGCGTCGCTCGCGCGCCATCACCACGATCCTCACCACCGTGGCCGCGGCGCTCGCCGTCGTCATGGTCAGCACCGTCTCCGTCGCCGCGATCACCGTGGCCCAGTTCAACGCCAACATCGACGTCGTCGACCTCGAGGTGGCCGAGGGCCAGGAGGAGCGCGTCATCCCCACCGTCGGCGAGTGGGAGGGCGGCTTCAACGTCCTCCTCGTCGGCATCGACAACGACGGACGGCAGGACGACGCCGACCGCCGTGGCGGTGCCGTGCTCAACGACGTGAACATCCTCGTGCACGTCGCGGAGGACCAGCAGTCGGCCGTAGCCGTCAGCTTCCCACGCGACCTCGTCGTGCCGATCCCCTCGTGCCCCGACCCCGACGGCGAGGGCTCGTCGTACGCGATGTCGGCCCAGCCCATCAACGTCGCCTACTCGGTCGGAGGGCTCGGCTGCGTCGTGCTGACCGTCGAGGCCCTCACCGGCCTGTCGATCCCCTACGCGGGCACCATTTCGTTCAGCGGCGTCGCGCGCATGGCCACCGCGGTCGGCGGCGTCGACGTCTGCGTCGACGGCCCCATCAACGACCGCTACACCGGCCTCTCGCTGCCGGCCGCCGGCACGTACACGCTCGACGGCAAGAACGCGCTCGCCTTCCTGCGCACCCGTCACGGCGTGGGCGACGGCAGCGACCTCGGCCGCATCAGCTCGCAGCAGGTGTACCTCTCGTCGCTCATCCGCAAGGTGCAGAACGAGGGCGTGCTCACCGACTTCACCAAGCTCTACGGCCTCGCCCAGGTCGCCACCTCGTCGATGCAGCTCTCGCGCAGCCTCGCGAGCCTCGACACCATGGTGGCGATGGCGCAGGCGCTGCGCACCATCCCCACCGAGAACATCGTCTTCGTGCAGTACCCGAACCGGTACGGCACCGCCGAGCCCTACCTGGGCAAGGTGCAGCCGCTCACGCGGCAGGCCGACGAGCTCTTCGACCGCATCCGCAACGACGAGCCCTTCACCCTCGAAGAGGGCAACACCGGGGTCGGGTCGACGGTCAACCCCAATGCCCCGGCCGCCGAGCCCACGCCGACGCCGACTCCCACCGAGTCGCGCCCGCCGAAGAACGGCAAGGTCGAGCCCGAGCCCGAGCCCACCGTCGAGCCCACCGAGTCTGCTGAGCCGAAGCCGCCGGCCACCGTGCTCGAGGGCGTGCAGGGCCAGACCGCGGCCGACTACACCTGCTCGGTCGCGAACTAGCGGCGGGCATCCCGTGGAAGAGGCCGCAGGGTCGCGCGCTCAGCGGGCGGCTTCGCGCTGGTCGAAGCGGTAGCCGAACGTGGTGATCCAGTCGTCATAGAGCGTGGCGACCGACTGCGCCGCCGCGTCGGTGTAGAGCGGCCGCCAGTCGCGCGCCCAGCCGGGGCGGGTGCCCGACTTGTGGTGCGGCAGGCGGCGGTCTGCCTCGGGCAGCCCGAGCTCGGCGGCGAGGGTGCGCAGGTCGGCGTCCAGCCGGTCGAGCCGCAGTGCCGTGTCGATCGCGGGCGACCCCGGCTCGAGAAACCGGTCGCACGACGGTCTCTGAAACGTGGCCGTCATGCGCTCGAGGCGCCGACGGGCATCGTCGAGGTCGGTGATCTCGAGGCTTCCGCCGCCGAACCGTGCCGTGCGACCGGGACGGAAGAACAGCAGCGAGGCGAGCTTGTCCCACGGGTTGCGCACGTTGACGATCGAGCGGTACTGCTGCCAGACCGCGTCGCCCACGAGCGCGTGAACCTCGCGGGCCGAGCTGTGATTGCGGCGGGGGTCGTCGCGCCCGACGGTGCGTGGGCTCACGATCGCGTTGTCGGCCCTGCAGTAGTGGCGCAGCCAGACCTCGGTGCTGCTCGACCCGGTCTTCTTCGTCTTGATGAAGATGAACCGGAATTCATGGTTGACGAGCACACCGCGAGTCTAGGGCGGCCGTGGGGCGGCTATAGTGGAGGGGCTTCGCCAGGAGACGTCGCATAGTCCGGTCGAGTGCACCACCCTGCTAAGGTGGAGACCCCGTTTAGGGGTCCGAGGGTTCAAATCCCTCCGTCTCCGCTCAGCTCCACCCCGCTCGGCTGCAGCCGCGCGGGCGCCCGCCGCGAGGCTGGTAGGCTGAACACCGCTGGTCTTCGACCGGCGTGCGCCCGTAGCTCAATGGATAGAGCATCTGACTACGGATCAGAAGGTTAGGGGTTCGAGTCCCTTCGGGCGCGCCACATCGTCACTCGCAGGATTGGTCTGCTCGATGCCGTCTGACGACATCCTCGGCGCCGCCCGCGCCCTCGCCGCGGGGCACCTCGTCGCCTTCCCCACCGAGACCGTGTTCGGTCTGGGCGCCGACGCGTTCGACCCGGCGGCCGTCGCGCGCATCTTCGCCGCGAAGGGGCGACCGAGCGACCACCCGCTCATCGTCCACGTCAGCGGCGCCGAGCGGCTCACCGAGCTCGCCGCCGAGGTGCCCCTGATGGCGCATGACCTGGCGCGCGCCTTCTGGCCGGGGCCCATGACGCTGATCCTGCGTCGTGCGAACGCCGTGCCGCTCGAGGTCACCGGCGGGCAGCAGACAGTCGGCGTGCGCGTGCCGAGCCACCCCGTGGCGCTCGAGCTGCTGCGGGCCTTCGAGCAGCTCGGCGGCCGCGGTGTCGCGGCACCGAGCGCCAATCGCTTCGGGCGCGTGTCGCCCACGACCGCCGCCGCCGTGCGCGCCGAGCTCGGGGCGGTGCTCGACGCGGGCGACGTGATCCTCGACGGGCAGCAGAGCGACGTCGGCATCGAGTCGACCATCATCGACTGCACGGGGGTCGACCCGGTCATCCTGCGCCCCGGGGCCGTCACCGCCGCGATGGTCGAGGCCGTCACGGGTCGGGCCGTCGGGCAGCCGACGGCGGGCATCCGGGTCAGCGGATCGCTGCCCGCGCACTACGCGCCCGAGGCGACGGTCGTCGTCGACGGCGAGCCGACGGCGGGCGACGGGCTCATCGCGCTGCACGACCATCCGACTCCGCCCGGGGTGACGCGTCTCGCGGCGCCGACGACCGTCGAGCAGTACGCGCACGATCTGTACGCGGCGCTGCGGGCCGCCGACGAGGCGGGCATCCGGCGCGTCGTCGTGCTCGCGCCGGCGGGCCCGGGCATCGCGGCGGCGATCCGCGACCGCGTGCAGCGGGCCAGCCACCGCGCCGGCGACGCGTCTGACCCGAGCGCTCTCGACTGACCCGGGCGCTCTCGACCCTGCGCTCCGGATGGAGCGCGGCAGCGGGTCACCCCGCCGTCGTGCCGTCGGGTTCGGAGCCGTCGCGCGACTCGAGCACCTGCACGCGGCGACGCAGGCGGGCGGCCTCCTCGTCCCACAGCTCCGTCACGAGCGCGAGCCGCTCGGCGTCGGAGAGCCCGTCGAGCTGCTCGACCAGCCGAGCGCGGAAGCCCGGCGTGAGGTTCTCGCCCGGCCAGCGGTGCGAGGCGCTCGCCGCGTGCACCGTCTTCCGGTACACGGCGTCGATCGGCACGAACGCCCCGTGGCTGAGCAGTCGCAGCGCCCACAGAACGTCGGCCTTCCAGCCGAGCGCCGGGTCGATGCCATCCACGGTCACGGTCGGCAGGGGGATGCGGGCCGACGCCCGCTGCACCCCGCGGAAGGCGTGCCCCAGGCCGGGCGGTCCGGTGAAGAACTGCCGCCGCAGCGCCGCGCGCACCCGATCGACCGCGGCGGGCGCCGCGTAGGCATCGATCGGCGCCAGCAGCTCCGTGCTCCCCTCGCCCTCGAGCCGCAGCGCCCCGACCGCGAGCACCGCGTCGGAGCGGGCGTCGAGGGCCCGCTCGCCCGCCCGCACCCAGTCGGGCCCGACGACGTCGTCCTGCGGCAGCCACATGCAGAACTCGGTGACGACCGAGCGCTGCAGATCGTTGGCGTGCGCGACCCAGCCCGGGTCGAGCGGTCGCGCCCCCACGAGTTCGAGCGCGGCCCGGTCGGGGTGCTGCGTCAGCCGGTCGGCCAGCTGATCGAGAGTGTCGTCGTGCTCCGTCGCATCCGAGAGCACGACGCGCGCCACGGGCAGCAGCTGCAGCACGGTGTCGAGCACGCGCTCGCGCCAGGGCGCTGCGCGGTGCAGCGGCACGAGCACCGTCGTGCGCCGCGCACCGCCGGTCACGCCGCCGCCTCGCCGTCGAGCAGGGCGCCGAGCGCCGCGACCGCCCGCTCGGCCGCGAGCGGCGCGGTCGAGAACTTCCAGTTGCGGGGGCTCAGCACGCGACCGCGCACCGCCAGCACGTCGCCGTGCCGATCGTGCAGGCCCGAGTCGGCGCGGTCGATGTCGCGGTCGCCCTCGGCGACGATCCACCCGCCCGCGATCGAGACGCGCTCGCGCCCGCCTGGCCGCAGGGGAGGCAGCGCGCCGATCGCCGTGAGGGCGGCGAGCTGCTCGTCGACGGTCGGATGGGCGGCATCGATCGCGCCGACCTGTGCGCGCGCCTCCGCCGAGGGCGCGAGGCCCTGCTCGTGCACGAGCCGCCCGGCGGGGTACCACGAGGCGTAGACGCTGTCGTCGCGCCGCACCACATCGCCGTAGGGCCCGACGACGAGGGTCATCGTCCGGCAGCGGTCGGTGTCGATCGCGGCGGCCGGGATGGTCAGCGCCGTCTTGAAGCGCAGGCTCAGCGGTGCCGCCTGCGGGTCGGCGTGCAGGGCCGCCTGCGACTCCCAGGCGCACAGCAGCGCCGCATCCGCCCGCAGCGTCGTGCTCGCGCCGGCCGGGCTCGCCCCCGCGTCGTCCCGGTCGTCGGACTCCTCGGCCGTGTGCCGCACGGCCACGCCGTCGACGTCGTCATCGATCGCCAGCACCCGGCGCCCGGTCAGCACGCGGATGGTGGGCTCCCGCTCGATCGCCTCGAGCACGATCGCCCGCAACCGGGCCGGGTGCACGGCCCGCTCGGCGACGTCGAGCGCGGGCAGCCCGGTCGCCGGGTCGGCGACCACCACGGGCTCGTGCAGGCGCGGAAGGGGCGCGCCGAGGTACGCGGCACCCGGGTGCTCGGCCCGCAGCAGCGCGTCGAGCGCGGCGTACCGCTCGGCGAGAGCCTCGACGGGCAGCAGGCTGTCGGGCATCACCACCATGCGGAACGGCTCGCCGGCGAGGCGCGACCAGGGCAGTGGCCGCCCGACAGCGGTCTCGAGCACGCGCGCGAACGAGAGCGCGCCGCCGAGGATGTGCCGTTGGGTCGCCGCATCGCCGAGGGCGTAGACGAGACCGAGGTGCACTTTGCCCTCTCCGCTCGCGCTCGCCCCGCTCCAGGCCCGGGGAGCGCGGTCGAGCAGCGTCACCCGCCAGCCGCGGCGCGCGGCGAGCAGCGCGGCCGTGCAGCCGAGCACTCCGGCGCCCACGATGGCGATGCTGCGCGTCATCGCTCCTCCTTCGCTCACCGAACCCCCCGACGGGAGCCGCGGCCACGTCACGCTACGCTAGCGGCACCCCTCGCCGCGGTCGCCCGAACAGGAGCTCGCTCATGCCCACTGTGCGTGCCGTCGTGCACATCGGGCCGATGAAGACGGGCACGACCGCGTTCGCCGCCGCGGCCAGCGAGGCGCAACGAGCGCAGACCCTGCCCGCGGGCATGGTCTACCCGATGGGCGCGCTGTGGTTCGGCGATGACAGGGCGGTGGTGAAGCACCACCAGTTGAACGCCGGAGCGCACGGGCGCCCCGCGGCACGGCGGGCCCGCGAGCGTCAGCAAGCCGGCCTCGACGAGCTCGAGCGCGCGCTCGCGACGGCCGTCGACGCCGCGCGCTCGCGCGCCGCCGCGACGGGAGCGGCGGAGGGCGCCATCGTGCTCGTGGCCGAGGGCCTGTCGCACCAGAAGAATCCCCGCCGATTGACGGCCCTGCTGCGCCGTCACGTCGATCGCGTCGACTACGTTCTCGTCGCCCGGGCCCAGCCCCGTGCGATCGGCTCGATCCTCGCGCACGGTGTGAAAGACGTGGGGGCGCCCCAGCGCTACCGGCTCGACGTCTCCGACCATCTCGCGCGTTCGGCCCGCGCCCGGCGCTACGACTACGCGCAGATCGTCGAGCGCTGGCGGCACGACGGGGCCGCCCTGCACGTGCTTCCCTTCCCGGAGGGGGCGCCCGGCACGACGCTGCTGACCGATGCGGTGCTCGACGCCGTCGACCTGCCGCGACTGCCCGTCGCCGAGTCGCTCGCCGCGAAACGCACGCACCCCAGCTTCAGCCAGGAGGGGCTGCGCGAGCTCGCGCGCATCAAGCGACAGTGGCGCCGTCTCGCCTGGCTGCCGGGGGCGGAGGAGCGCTACCAGCGCCGCTTCACCGAGGCCTGGGAACGACACCACCGGGCAGCGCGCCGGGGCGAGGTCGCCCCCTGGCGCCTGCCCCCGCGCGACGTGCGCCTCGTCATCGCGGCGTACGCTGAGAGCAACCAGCGATTCCGCGACCTGCTCGCGGCCGAGGCCGACACCCCCGCCTGGCGCGACTGGTTCGCCCTCGCACTCGGCGACGAGCCGACCACCCCAACCCCTGCCCCCACCCCCGAGGAGTCCGTGTGACCGTCACGCGCGCTGTCGTGCACCTCGGCCCCATCAAGTCGGGAACCACCGCGCTCTCGCGCTACCTCACGACCGCGGTCGCCGACCGCGTGCTGCCCCCGCACATCGTCTACCCGACCGGCGAGCTGTGGTTCGGGCGGTCCGGGGCGATCGTGCGGCAGCGGGCCGAGCTCGAGCGGCTCATCGAGCGCGAGCCCGATGCCGAGCTGACGAGCGCGCTCGCGGGCGTGGGGGCTGAGCTGCGGCGACGGGGCGGCGAGCATCCCACCGCGCTCTTCGTCATCGAGACGGGCGGGGCCCGGCTCGACCCCCAGCGCACGACGGAGGCGCTCGCACCCCATGTCGACGAGGTCGTCTACGTCGTCATGGCCCGCCCGCAGACGACGGCCGTGACGTCGATCGTCGCCCAGCGGGCCAAGATGTGGGACGGCGAGCGGGCCAGCCTCGACCCGCGGGTGCACATCGCGCGCGGCGACACCGACATCCGCTGGCTCGATTACGACGCCCTGCAGGCGAAGTGGATGCCCTCCGCGGGCGAGCACCGCCACATCATGCTGCCCTTCCTCGAGGGCGACCAGGGCACCTTCCGCGGCATCCAGCGCCTCTTCGACGCCCTCGACCTCGGAGCGGCACCGGCCGCGCGCGGCATCGAGGGTCGCCGCATCCACCCGACGTTCTCGCGCGAGGGCATGCAGGCGCTCGTCGATCTGAAGAACCGCGCCCACCGGTGGGCGTGGGTGCCGGGGGCGACGGCCCGCCTCGAGGCGCGGTTCCGCGAGGCGGTGACGGTGTACCACGCGTCGGCGATCGGCAACGGCGTCGACCCCTCTGGCCGGCCGTACCGCCCGTGGCGGTTCGACGACGCCGAGCGCGCGTGGGTGGCCGAGCACTTCCGCGCGGCGAACGAGCGCTTCCTCGCGACGGTCGACCGCGGCCGGTTCGAGCAGGAATGGCAGCAGTGGGGGCGTGAGGCAGGAGTGACCACGTGAACGACCGCCGCGGCCAGGGGCGCGAGAACCAGTTCCGGCTCGATGCCCCGATCGTCGTCGACATCACGGCGGTCAGCGGGCAGAGCTTCTACACCGGCGTGCAGCGGGTGGTGCGCGAGTTCGTCGCCGCCAACATGGACGACCTGCTGCTCGTGCGGTACGACCCGAAGAGCGACGTCTTCCGAGCGGCGAACCGCATCACCGCGCTGAAGTACCGGCCCACGAAGGGCTTCGTCGGGCGCCTGCGCGTGCGGCTGAAGAACTGGTACTGGTCGCTGAGCCGCGGCTACCGCGAGCAGGGCACCCGGCGCTCGTGGATCCCCACGCCGGTGCGCACGGCCGCACGCTGGTTCTACGACACGTTCCTCGCCGACGCCTACCTCGAGCGCGAGCTGCGGCGCACCCAGCGCCCCGTGTGGCAGCCGCTCGACCACCAGCGGTTCGTGCTGCTCGACATCCCGGTCGGGCCGCGCCACGTCGAGGCGCTCGACCGCCTGCTGACCTCGGCCGACATCGCGAGCACGGTCTACCTGCACGACCTCTTCCCGCTGTCGCACAAGCACCTCTTCGACAAGCGCTACCACCCCGGCGTGCGGGCCCGGCACCTGCGCTACCTCGACGTGGTGGGCGCGGCGACCCACCTCGTCACCAACTCGCGCTTCACCCGGTCGCAGTACGAGCGGTTCGTCGACGTGCTCGAAGAGAGCCCCGACCAGCGCATCGAGACCCTCTACCTGCCGTGGCCGCGCTTCGACGATCCGACCGACGACGACCGGGCCGCGGTGCTGCCGCACGTCGGCGAGGCGAGCGTGCGCGTGCTCGCCGTCGGTGCGCTGGATGCCCGCAAGAACCTGCTCGTCGTCGTGCGGGCCGTGCGGCGCCTGCTCGCCGACGGGGTGCCGGTGTCGCTCGTCATCGTGTCGAGCAGCACCGACCGCAACGACCCCCTGCTCGCGGCCGAGCTGCTCGATCTCAGTGCGAGCGAGCGGGAGAGCATCCGCATCGTGACGGCGCTGCCGAACGCGCAGCTCGTGGCGCTGTACGACCTGGCGACCGTCGTGGCCGTGCCGAGCGTGGCCGAGGGGTTCGGTCTGCCGGCGGTCGAGGCGCTCTCGCGCGGCACGCGCGTGGTCGCGGCGCGGGCCACGGCGCTCGTCGAGCTGGCCGAGTCGCTGCCGGTCACCCTCGCCGACCCCGCCGACGCCGCCGAGTGGGCGGCCGCGCTGCTGGCGGCGCACGAGGCGGGACGCGTGCCCGAGGTGGTCGTGCCCGACGCGTTCCCCGCCGACTGGGTCGAGTTCCGCCGCCGGCTGCTCAGCTGAGCCGCGGTGCGGGGTCCGGCTCCGGGTCGGCCGCCTCGTCATCCTGCTCGGCCGCACCGCCGATCGGGTGGGTGAGCACGCTCGCGAAGAACGAGAGCTGCTCGGCGCTGCCGACCAGCCGCGCCGCGGCGCGCGCCGCCACGACGATCACGACGATGAGCAGCAGCGCCCGCCCGGCCTCATCGGCGAGAGCGGTGATCGCCGCGATGCTCGCGGCGACGACCACGGCGGCACCGAGCCCGATGACGGGCCAGGCCACGAGCAGCCGATCGACCGGTCGGTTGATGATCTCGAGCGAGTTGCGTGCCGCCGCGTCGAGGCGCTCGTCGGCGAAGGCGGCCGGGTCGGCCTGGCGCTGCTCGCGCGTCCACTCGCGGGCGGCGGGCGTGCGCGCCGCGATGCGCTCGCGCCGGGCGTTCATGCGGGCGACCAGCCAGGGCAGCAGGGCGGGAACGGCCAGCGCCCACACGCCGTAGAGCAGGGCGGGCACCGGCAGCCCGACGAGCGCGAGCGCCAGGGCCACCGCGGCCAGGGTGATGATCGCGGGGTCGAAGAGCAGCAGCTCCTCGAGCATCCGACGCCGCCCCGTCAGCCGGGTGCGCGCCTGCTTGAGAGCTGTGCGGGGGTCGTCGCCCTCGGCGAGCTCGGTGCGCCCGAGCGCGACGAGCCGGCGCAGGTTGTAGCGGTCGAGCGCGGCGACCTGCACGCGCTTCGCCGCGTCGAGCACGGCGCCGACGAGGAAGACGATGACGAACAGCTCCCAGGGCTGGAGGGTCTGCACGAGGGCCCGCAGCTCGCTCATGCCGGGGATCGCGGCGAGCACCACCGACTCGTCGGGGCTCGTCAGCAGGGCGAAGAACGCGATGAGCGCGAACGACAGGGCGGCGCCGACCAGGCCGCGCGCCAGCAGCTGGACGATGAACGTGCGACGCAGCAGCGCGACCTCGTGCACGGCGTCCTCCTTCGCGCGCCTCGCGGCGCCGCCGTCAGCCTAGCCGCGCGCACGCCGCGCGGTCGCCGACCGGCTACTCTCGCTCCGTGCCCACCCTCGTGCTCGTCGCCATCGTCGGTTTCGTCGCCCAGCTCATCGACGGCGCCATCGGTATGGCCTTCGGCATCACGTCGACCACCATGCTGCTCATCGTCGGCTACGGCCCCGCCATGGCCTCCGCGGTCGTGCACCTCACCGAGATCGGTACCTCGATCGCGAGCGGAGCCTTCCACCTGCGCTTCGGCAACGTCGATCGCGCGGCGCTGCTGAAGGTCGCGGTGCCCGGGGGCATCGGCGCGTTCGTCGGGGCGATGCTGCTCTCGTCGATCGACCTGAGCGCTGCGCGCCCCTGGACGGCGACGCTGCTGCTCGTTCTCGGGGTCGTGATCCTGCTGCGGTTCAGCCGCGTCGCGATCCTCGGAGTCACCCGCCGCGCCCGTGCGCGCTGGCTCATGCCGCTGGGCCTCGCCGGCGGGTTCGTCGACGCGACCGGCGGGGGAGGCTGGGGCCCCATCGTCACGACCACCCTCACCGCGTCGAACGCGCTCACGCCCCGCAAGGCCATCGGCACCGCGAACACGGCCGAGGTCGTCGTGGCGCTCGCCGCCAGCGCGGGGTTCCTGATCGGTCTCGGCGCGAGCAGCATCCCGTGGGATGCGGCGCTCGCGCTGCTCGTCGGCGGCATCATCGCCGCCCCCATCGCCGCCAAGCTGGTCAGCATCGCGCCGCAGCGCATCCTGGGTCTGCTCACCGGCACCGTCATCGTGCTGCTCAACGTGTACCAGCTCGCCACGGCGCTCGACGCCCCCGACGGCATCGTCATCGCCGCTCTCGTCGTGGGCCTCCTCGGCTGCGCGGTCGCGGTCGGCGCGGGCGTGCGGGTGCACCTCGCCGAGCCGCGCGCTAACGGGAGCGGGAGCGCGAGCGGCGGAGCGTCGACCGGGGAGTCGGCGGCGGCGTCAGAGGCGCCGGGCGAGGATCCGCTCGAGCAGCGCCGCGACTGAGGCCTCGAGCGGCTGCGTGCCGTCGAGCCGCAGCTGCGGCTCGAGCGGGGGCTCGTAGGCCTGACCGAGCCCGGTCATCTGGGCACCGCCCTCGGCGCGGGCCCGGGCGTACAGCCCCTTCGGGTCGCGCTGCTCGCACACCTCGAGGGGCGTGTCGACGAACACCTCGAGGAAGTCGTCGTCGGCGAACCGTTCGCGGGCCAGTTCGCGATCGGCGCGGAACGGCGAGACCAGCGAGACGAGCACCACGAGCCCCGCATCCAGCATCAGCTCGGCGACGCGCGCGACGCGCCGCACGTTCTCGCGGCGGTCGTCCGGGGTGAAGCCGAGGTCTTCGCTGAGCGTCGACCGCACGGTGTCGCCGTCGAGCGTGAAGCTGCGCACGCCGAGATCGAACAGCCGGCGCTCGAGCTCGTCGGCGATCGTGCTCTTGCCGCTGCCCGGCAGCCCGGTCAGCCACACGACGACCCCGCGCAGACCGTTGAGCCGCTCGCGCTGCGCGCGGTCGACCGCGAAGGCGTGCCGGGTCACCTCGCTCTCGCGCTCGACCGATCGCACGATCATGCCGGCGGCGACCGTGCGGGCGGTGCGGCGGTCGACCAGGATCACGCCCCCCGTGTGCCGAGAAGTCTCGTACGGATCGAGCACGAGCGGTCGATCGCAGACGAGCTCGACGCGGCCGAGGTCGTTCATCGCGAGCGGGCGCCCGCCGTGCTCGTCGCCCGAGTCGATGTCGACGACCGAGCGCACGAAGTCGACGCGCACCGGGGTCTGGGCGGGGCCGCACCGCAGCAGGTAGCTCTGCCCCATGGCGAGCGGGGTGTCGTCCAGCCACACGAGGTCGGCGAGCCAGACGCGCTGGGGCTGCACGGGGTCGTCGGATCGCACCAGCACGTCGCCGCGCATCACGTCGAGCTCGTCGGCCAGCCGCACGGCGATCGACTCGCCCTCGGCCGCCCGTTCGAGGGCGCCCATGCGCTGCAGCTCGACGACGGTGCTCGTCGTGCCGGTGCGCGGCACCCGCACCGCGTCGCCGACGGCGATCGCTCCGAGCCCGATGCGACCGCCGTACCAGCGGCGGCCCTCGTGGCGCGTGACCGTCTGCACGGGGAGGCGCAGGGGCGGCTGTGGCCGATCGGGGGATGCGGGCTCGATGCCGTCCGCCGCGCCGAGCGCCTCGACGATGGTCGGGCCCGCGTACCACGCCGTCTCGGCATGCCCCGTCGTGATGCCGTCGCCGCGCACCCCGCTCGTGGGCACCCAGTCGATGGTCGTGAAGTCGTGGGCCGCGAAGCGGGGCTCGGCCTCCGCTCGCAGGGCGGCCACGCGGGCGCGCGCGTCGTCGACCCGGTCGATCTTGTTGAGCGCGACGATCAGCCGCCGCACCCCCATGCGGGCGCAGATGGCGGCGTGCCGGTACGACTGCCGTCGGACGCCGCGCTCGGCGTCGATCACGAGCACCGCCACGTCGGCGAGCGATGCCGCCACGGCCATGTTGCGCGTGTACTGCTCGTGGCCGGGGCTGTCGGCGATGATGACGCGGCGCCCGTCGGGCAGCACGAGGTGCCGGTATGCGACATCGATGGTGATGCCCTGCTCGCGCTCCGATGCCAGGCCGTCGGTCAGCAGCGAGGGGTCGAGCACGCCGTCGCGCGTCGCGGCCTCGATCTCGTCGATCGGCACGCTGTCGGTGTCGACGAGCAGGCGACCGAGCAGGGTCGACTTGCCGTCGTCGACGGCGCCGCAGATCACGGCGCGGATGAGCGCGGGCGCGGCGGGGGTGGCGGGCATCAGAAGTAGCCTTCCTGCTTCTTGGCCTCCATCGACGACGAGCCGGTTCCATCGATCAGTCGACCCGCGCGCTCGGAGCGCCGGTTCTGCTCGAGCTCGGCGATGATCGCGGCGACGTCCTCGGCCTCCGAGGCGTCACCGGCGGTCAGTGGGTAGCACCCGAGCGTGCGGAACCGCACCCGGCGCGGGCGCACCTCGGCCGGGTCGACCGGGTAGCGGTCGTCGTCGATGGCGATGAGCTGCCCGTTGCGCTCGATCGTGGGCCGCTCGGCGGTGAAGTACAGCGGCACGACCTCGAGTCCCTCGCGGTGGATGTACCGCCACACGTCGAGCTCGGTCCAGTTCGAGATCGGGAAGGCGCGCATCGTCTGGCCGGGGGTCAGCGCCGCGTTCACGGTCGTCCAGAACTCGGGTCGCTGCGCCGCGGGCGCCCACACGTGCCCCGGCTCGCGCAGCGAGAACATGCGCTCCTTCGCCCGCGAGCGCTCCTCGTCGCGGCGCGCCCCGCCGAGAGCGACGTCGAATCGGCCCTCGTCGAGCGCTGTGCGCAGCGCCACCGTCTTCATGAGACGGGTGTACTCGTCGGCGCCCTCGCGGAACGGCGTGACGCCCGCGGCGACGGCCTCGTGGTTGGTGACGACGCGCAGGTCGAGCCCGAGCTCGGCTGCCCGGCGATCGCGGAACGCGATCATCTCGCGGAACTTCCACGTCGTGTCGATGTGCAGCACCGGGAACGGGATGCGCCCGGGGGCGAACGCCTTCGCCGCGAGGTGCAGCAGCACCGTCGAGTCTTTGCCGATGCTGTACAGCAGCACCGGCCGCTCGAACGCCCCGGCCGCCTCGCGGATCGCCCAGATCGCCTCGGCCTCGAGCGCGTCGAGAACGCGGGATGCGGTGCCGGTCGCCGCGCTGGTCGAGGGGGTCGTCACGGCCTCAACTCTAG
>JAIXXG010000024.1 GCA_027490915.1 Microbacteriaceae bacterium | reverse complement strand
GCCCTCGAACAGCAGGTAGCTCTCGGTCATGCTCACCGTTGCGAGCAGCACGAGCGTCAGCGCCGGCCACACGTAGACCGTGCTGCGGCGCTCGGAGGCGACGAGCCAGGCCCGCACGAAAGCGAGCCCGAGAGCCACGAGCAGCACGATGATGCCCGCGAGACCCAGCTGCAGCCACACGTCGGCGTAAGCGTTGAGGGCCGAGGCGGGCTGGGCTCCGCTCGCCGTGCGCACGCTCGAGAACGGGTAGACGTCGGTGGGCCAGACACCCGCCCACCCCCAGCCGAGCACGGGCCGCAGGGCGACGAGGTCGCCGACCTCCGACCACACGCTCGTGCGCTCGGCGACGTCGGCGGCAGCATCCACGAACCCGACCAGCGGGCCGCGGAAGAACCAGGCGAGCACGCCGAAGACGACGGCCGAGATCAGCAGCACCGACTGCGTGGCGCGGCGGGCGATCGCCTGCTGGCGCCGGATGACCACCAGGGCGAGGCCGGCGATCAGCACCGCCGCGAGCACGAGAAGGGCGACGGGCGACCGGGCGAAGACGATCGTCGCCCCCGCGAGCGCCAGCGAGTAGGCCGTGAGGCCGCGCGACACCGAGCGCGTGCGGAACTCGATCCAGAAGCTCAGCACCGCGAGCGCGCCGAGGAAGGCGAAGGCGTTGCGGGTGCCCGCGAGGCCCTGCACGGGCCCGCCGAGGGCGAGGTCGCCCGTGATGCCGATCCAGGCGAAGGGGGTGTCGAGGATCACCCCGCTGAGAATCTCGAGCGCGAACGACGCCGTCAGGATCACGCGCAGCGCGGCGCCGACCGCGCGCACCAGCTGGATGAGGTCGCGCACGAGCGCGATGTACACGCCGAGGAAGGCGTAGGCGATCGCGTAGGCGATTCCCGCCGCCGTCTGCGCGGGGTACTGGCTCCAGATCAGGCTGACCGTCATGAGCGAGAACAGCGCGATGAGCGACAGCGGTAGCACGCCGCGCCACTCCACCCGCTCGGGCTGCGCGGCCAGGCTCAGCGCGGCGAGCACCACGAGCACCGTGAGCACCGCGATGCTGCCCGGCCAGCCCAGCAGCGCCCGCACCGCGTGAGCGGCGAGCGCCACCCCCACGATCGCCTCCGTCAGCGCCTGCGTCAGCCGCGGCGAGCCGAAGAACGTGCGCACGCTCTCGTTCACGACGCGCCTCGCTCGGGCGGCGCCGCTCGGCGCACAGGCAGCGTGAGGCCGCGGGCCCGGCTGGCGACCGCGAGGTAGACGAGCAGCACGAGGCCCGCCTCCACCAGCAGACGCGACTCGGCCAGGCTGTGCACGAGCAGCACCGTCAGCAGCAGGGCCGGCAGCGTGCGCAGGGCGGGGCTGGCCGGGGCGTCGCCGAGAGGGGCATCCACCGACCACGACAGCACGCGCACGCCCGTCGTGATGATGAGGATGCCGAACACGACCAGCCCCACCGCTCCGAGCTGCAGCAGCACATCGAGCCAGGCATTGTGCGCCTGCAGGTAGGTGACGCCGTTGATCACGACGAGGTCGTCGAAGGGCTCGACCCAGGGGGCCCAGTAGCTCACCCACCCCCAGCCGAGCACCGGACGCTGCTCGACGAGCCCGAGCACCGCATCCCAGATGTCGAGGCGCCCGGTCAGATCGTCGCTGCGCCCCACGAGGTCGAGCAGCTGCGCGCGGAACACGAGGGCGAGCGCGACCACCCCGCCCGCGGCGAGGGCGGTGAGGCCGTAGAGCGTCCAGCGCCCGCGGCGCGTGAGGCGGCGGGCGAGGAGCACCACCCCGAGCGCGACCGCCGCGACGGCGCCGGCCACGAGCACGGTCGACGACCGCGTGAGGGCCAGGGTCAGCAGGGCGGCCCCCAGCCAGCCCCAGCCGGCGGCGCTGCCGACCCGGCGCTCGGCGAGCTGGATGCTGAACACGATCACGGCAAGCAGGGCCGCGAACGCGAGCAGGTTGGCGTTGCCGGGGATCCCCTGGATGCGCCCGCCCTCGAAGAGCAGCGCGCGCGACCAGTAGAACGCGCGGGGGAAGGGCTCGTCGTACGACACCCACAGCGGTAGCACCGGGCGCTGCAGCACGGCGGCGACGAACAGCTCGAAGGCGAGCGAGAGGCCGATGATCCAGCGCAGGGCGACGCCGAGAGCCCGCAGCAGCTGTGCGAGATCGAGGGTGTGCGCCATGACCACGCCGACGAGCATCGTCAGCAGGGTGGTCAGCGCGCCGAGCGCCGAGGCTGCGGGGTAGAACGACCACACGATCGACGCCACCATGAGCGCGGCGAGAGTGCCCAGCGCGATCGGGATGCGCCGCAGGTCGAGCCGGTGCCGCACGGCCACCGCGATCCAGCCGGCGACGATGATCGCCACGATGACGCCCCAGCCGTACCAGCTGATCGAGTAGCGCCAGAAGTCGCCCGCGAGCAGGGTGAACATCGTGAAGGCGCCGAGGGCCACGCGCCGGTCGCGGAGCCAGGTCATGGGTTCCAGCCTACTCGGGCGCCTGCGCCCGCTCCCCGGCCCGGTACCGTTATCGAGTGGAATTCGAGTGGGTAACCGGCGCGAGTGACGAGCACTGCATCCCCTGCGCGACCACCCGCCCGACCGAGCACGTCTTCCGCACCCGCACGGCCGAAGACGTTCTCGTCTTCGGAACCCGCTGCACCGTCTGCGGTTCGGTGACGGTGCACGGCGCCGAGATGGAGTACGACGCCGACGATCCGTTCATCGACGGCTACCTGCAGTCGGAGGGCGGCATCGACGCGATCGTCGCCAACCTCTACCGCGTCGACGCCCCTGCCGCAGCCCGCTTTCTCGACGTCGGCGCCAACTACGGCTTCGGGGTGCGCTGGGCCCGCGACATGCTCGGCTGGCGCGCCCTCGGCGTCGAGCCCTCCTACTCGGGCCGTCGGGGCGCCCGCGAGCTCGGCGTCGAGATTCTCGACCAGTACGTCACGGCCGAGACGATGCTCGACGAGCGCTTCGACGTGATCCTCGCCTCCGAGGTGATCGAGCACCTGCTCGACCCGAGCCCGTTCGTGACGGTGCTGCGCGACCACCTCGCGCCGGGCGGCACCCTCGTGCTGACCACCCCCGCGGCCGAGGTCATCACCCCCGCGACCGCCGTCGAGGGCATGCAGGCCGTCGGCACCGGCGGCCACGTCTTCCTGTTCAGCGCCCCCGCCTTCGCCGACTACCTGCGCCGGCACGGTTTCGCCTCGGTCGACGTCGTGCGCACCGGCATGTCGCTCTCCGCCGTCGCGGCTGTCGAGCCCGACCGCCCGCTCAGCGCCCGCGCGCGCGGGCCGCAGCCCGCCGAGGTCGCCACCTTCCTGGAGGCGCTCGCCACCGACCCCGCGTCGCCGCCCGTGCTCGCCACCGCGATGGCGGTGCGCCACTACCGCGCGCTCGTCAACCTGGGGCAGGATGCGCCCGCCGTCGAGCGCGCCCTCGTCGAGCGCGTGCGCACCCACACCGGGCTCGACCTCGCCGCGCCCGCCGCCCTCATGGCCGCGCTGCCCGACCTCGAGGCGGTGCCGCTGCTCATCGCCCCCGCCGCCTTCGCCGCCGGCATGGTGCGGGTCGTGCACCGCCGCGACTGGGCGCAGGCCGTCGAGTACTTCGCTCTCGCCGAAGCGGCGGTGGCCGAGAAGCGCCGCCGCAGCCACTCCTACGACGGCGACTCGCGCCTCATCCTCGCCCAGTCGCGCGCGCACCGGCTGCTCGCCCTGCTGCACACCGACCCGGCCGCGGCGGTCGCCGAATGGCGCCGCATGCTCGCGGCCGACGAGCTCGTCGACCCCGCCGGGTGGACGGTGCGGCTCTTCGTCGAGGCGCACGCCCTCGGGCAGCCGCGGCTCTTCGACGCGGGGCTCGACGACATCGCGCGCGCCATCGGCGAGCTCGGCGCCGGCGACACCGAGCAGCACGCGGTCGCCGCTGTCGACGGCGCCCACCTGCTGGCCCGCGCCGCCATCGGCCACGGCGACCGCTGGTGCGCCACGCAGTGGATCTCGATCGCCGAGGCCGTCATGCAGGTGCGCGCCGACCTGCTCTCCGCCGACTGGGCCGAGCAGGCGACGCGGATGCTCGCCGCCGCCCGCGCCGACCTCGAGCCGCTGCGCCCCGAAGCCATCCCGTCGCTCGTGCCCATGCCCGGCCACGAGCACGAGTCGATCCTCTGGGCGAGCGCCGAGACCGAGCAGGTGCCCGGGGGCGTCACCGTCATCATGGCCTACTACCGCGGCGAGCGGTACGTGCGCGAAGCGCTCGAGTCGATCGCCGCCCAGACCCGCCCGCCCCTCGAGGTGATCGTCGTCGACGACGGGTCGCCCGCGGGCGAATCCGGTACCGACGCGGGGGCGCTCATCGAGAGCCTGGCGCTGCCGTTCACCCCGCGCATCGTGCGGCAGGGCAACGCGGGGCAGTCCGCGGCGCGCAATGCGGGCATCCGTGCCGCCCGCGGCGAGTACATCGCCTTCCTCGACCAGGACGACGCGTGGCGGCCCGATCACCTCGAGCGGCTCGTCGCCGCCATCAAGCAGGATGCGTCGCTCGCGTGGGTCTTCGGCGACTTCGACCTCGTCGACGAGTCGGGCAGTACCCTCGTGCAGGCGTACCTGCCGACCACCGGCGTGCTGCTCGACCGCCGCACGATCGGCGACCTCGTGCGCACCGACATCATGGCCCTGCCCTCGGCGAGCATCCTGCGCCGCAGCGCGCTTGTGGCGGTGCGCGGCTTCGACCGCCGCCTGTCGGGGTACGAGGACGACGAGCTCGTCATCCGGCTGTTCCGCGACGGATGGAAGCTCGCACCCGCGCTCGACGTGCGCGCCCGGTACCGCACCCACGGGGCGAACGCCTCCGGATCGGTCGCGTTCCTGCGCAGCCGGCTGGTGTTCCTGCAGCTGCTGCTCGAGCTGTACCCGCCGACGGGGCTCGAGCCCTCACCGGCAGAGCTCGCCGCCGAGCGGCTGCTGCGCTCGACGACCGCCGAGTACTTCGCCGCGCTCGTCGCGCACGACGACGCGCTCGCGCGCACCGTGGCGTGGGCGATCGACCGCATGCTGCCGCTCAGCGACGGGGTGTCGACTTACCACCGCACGGGGCTGCGGCTCATGCGCCGCCCCCGTCTCATGCGGGCGGCGATGCGCACGGCGTCGGCCCTGCCCGGGCCCCTGCGGCGTCGCCTGCTGCCGCCGATGGCGCTGCAGGCGCGCGAGCAGCTGCGTCGCCGCCGTCGGCCCGCGCGGTCGTTCACGCTCGACGACCGCCCGCGCTGGCTGCGCTGAGCGTGCGTCGGCGCCTCGTCTAGAAGACCGGCAGGTGCGCCCGCACGTCGACGGGGATCTCGGGGGAGTCCCATGGCAGCAGGCGCCGGTCGGGGGCGTCGTGGTGGTAGACCTCGGTCGGGAAGTTCACGAGGTGCGCGTCGAAGTCGCCGACGTTCACCGAGAGGTGCCACACGAACGGCGGCATGGTGACCTGGCGCACACCGCGGTCGGAGAGCACGAGCTTCATCGACACCCCGTGGGTGGGCGAGTCGACGCGGGCGTCGTAGAGAAAGAGCAGCATCTCGCCCGAGATGATCGTGTAGCGGTCGCTCTTGCGCTCGTGCAGCCCCCAGCCCTTCATCTGCCGCGGCCGCACCGAGAACTGGTAGGCGTAGACGACGGGCTCGTCCCAGTAGTCGCCGACCCCCTCGTACATCTCGAACACGGTGCCGCGGTGGTCGACGTGATGCGGGGTCGTGCGCACCTTCACGCCGTGAATGGTCGTGGCGAGCGGGCGCCCGTCGGGGGTGACGGTCGCAACGTCCTTGGCGGAGGCGCTCAGGCTGGCGTCGGTCATGCCGACACTGTAGCGAGGGCGGCGATCAGACGAAGGCGCCGACCCCCGTGATCGCCCGGCCGACGATGAGCGAGTTCATCTCGCGCGTGCCCTCGTAGCTGTAGAGCGCTTCGGCGTCGGCGTGGAACCGCGCGACGTCGTAGTCGAGCACGATGCCGTTGCCGCCGAGCGCCTCGCGGCACAGCGCCACGGTCTCGCGCATCGCGGTCGTCGCGAAGGCCTTGGCGAGCGAGGCGTGCTCGTCGCGCTGCACGCCCTGGTCGAGCATCTGCGACACGCGCGTGCACAGCGCGATGCTCGCGGTGATGTTGCCGAGGCTGCGGCTGAGCAGGTCTTGCACCAGCTGGTGGCTCGCGATCGGCTTGCCGAACTGCTCGCGGGTCGTCGCGTAGTCGACCGCGGCCTCGTATGCGCCGATCGCCGTGCCGACGGCAGCCCAGGCGACCTCGGCGCGGGTCAGGCGCAGCACCGCCGCGGTGTCGCGGAACGAGTTCGCGTTCTGCAGCCGGTGGCTCTCGGGCACGCGCACGTTCTCGAGCACGATGTCGGCGTTCTGCACGATGCGCAGGGCCTGCTTGCGCTCGATCTTCGTCGCCGTGTAGCCGGGGGTGCTCGTCGGCACGATGAAGCCCTTCACCTGGCCGTCCTCCGTGCTCTTCGCCCAGATGATGGTGATGTCGCTCCAGGTGGCGTTGCCGATCCAGCGCTTGGCACCGTTCAGAACCCAGTGGTCGCCGTCGCGGGTGGCGGTGGTGCGCAGGCCCTGCGCCGAGTCGCTGCCCGAGAGCGGCTCGGTCAGCCCGAACGCCCCGATCACCTCGCCGGTCTTGAGCTTCGGCAGCCACTCGGCGCGCTGCTCGGGCGAGCCGGCGACACCGATCGACCCCATCGCGAGGCCGTTCTGCACGCCGACGTACGTGGCGACGCTCGCGTCGACGCGGGCCAGCTCGAGGGCCGTCCAGCCGCTGTAGACGGCGCTGTAGTCGCCCGCCTTGGTCTCCTCCCACAGGTTGCCGAACACCTGCTGGTCGTGCAGGCCGGGCAGGATCTGCCGGGGAAACTCCGCGCGCTCCCAGTAGTCGTTGACGACGGGCTTCACCTCGCCCTCCAGGAACGCGCGCAGGCGCACGAGCTGCTCTTTCTCGTGGTCGGCGAGCTGCGACTCGAAGGCGTAGAAGTCACTGGCGAGCGTGGGGAAGGTCATGGCGCGAGGCTAGTCGGGCTCCGCATCCCGGCCCCGGCCCTTTGTGGCGGCCGCGCAGGCCCCGGCCGTCGTCGAGGGCGGGCCTTGTCGAGAGCGCACGAACGT
>JAIXXG010000048.1 GCA_027490915.1 Microbacteriaceae bacterium | reverse complement strand
GCCGATGAGCGAGCTCACGCTGCTGCTGCTGCGCATCGGATTCCTCATCCTGATGTGGGCGTTCGTCTTCTCGATCGTCTACGCGCTGCGCTCCGACCTTTTCGGCACGAAGGTGCGGCGGCTCCCCGCGGCCGGGGCCTCCGCCTCCGTCGACCCCTCGGCATCGTTCGCGACCCCCGCAGCATCCGGCCCCGCGCCGACGAGCCCCGTCGCCGCGCCCGATCCCGACGCACCGGCCCGCCGCCTCGTCATCACCTCCGGCGCGAAGGAGGGGCTCGAGCTGCCGCTCGAAGGCGACCAGCTGACGATCGGTCGGTCGGCGGATGCGGGCCTCGTGATTCGCGACGATTACACGTCGACCAACCACGCGCGCCTGAGCCTCACGGCCGGGGTGTGGAGCATCACCGACCTCGGCTCCACGAACGGCACCTTCCTCAAGGGCCGCAAGGTCACCCGCCCGACGCCGGTGCCGCTCAACACCCCGGTGAGCATCGGCACGACGACCTTCGAGCTGCGGCGGTAGGCCCATGTCCACGCTCTCGGCAGCCGGCTCGCACGTCGGCAAGGTGCGCCTGAACAACCAGGACTCGGGCTACGCCGGAGAGCACCTGTTCGTCGTCGCCGACGGCATGGGCGGGCACGCGGGCGGCGATGTCGCGAGCGCTCTCGCCATCCAGTCGATCGCCCACGTCGATCGGCCGTTCGAGAACCCCGCCGACGCGGCGCAGGCGCTGCGCGATGCACTGCTGGAGGCGAACCAGGAGCTCGCCGAGACGGTGTTCGAGCATCCGGAGCTCGCCGGCATGGGCACCACGGTGAGCGGATTCGTGCGCGTCGGTGACCGGCTCGCGGTGGCGCACATCGGCGACAGCCGCATCTACCGCTGGCGCGACGGCGTGCTCACCCAGGTGACGAAAGACCACACCTTCGTGCAGCGCCTCGTCGACAGCGGCCGCATCACAGCGGAGGAGGCCGCGGTGCATCCGCGGCGCTCGGTGCTCATGCGGGTGCTCGGCGATGTTGAGCTGACGCCCGAGATCGACGTCGAGGTGCTCGACACGCGGCCGGGCGACCGATGGGTGCTGTGCTCCGACGGCCTCAGCGGCTACGTCGATGAGGAGCGCATCGGCGAGCTGCTCGACGAGCACCCCGACGCGAGCGCAGCCGTCGAGGCGCTCATCGACGAGAGCCTCGATCACGGTGCGCCCGACAACGTCACCGTCGTGGTGGTGGGCGTCGACGACACCCCCTCGAGCAGCGCCGGGCGACCCCTCATGGTCGGCTCGGCCACCCAGCCGCTCTCGTACGGCGCGCCGACGCAGCGCCGGGTGGTGCGGCTGCCGTCGCTGCTGCTGCACCCGCTCACCCCCGCGACCGATCCGGAGGACGAGCACTTCGAGCCCGAGTCGGAAGAGCTGCTCGCCGCGCTCATCGCCGAGAACGAGCGGCGCAAGGTGCGGCGGCGCATCACGTGGTCGGTGGGCGTGCTGCTGGTCGCATCCCTCATCGTCGGGGCCCTCGCCGCCGGCTACCAGTGGACCCAGTCGCGCTACTTCGTGGGCGTCTCGAACGGGCAGGTCGCCGTCTTCCAGGGCGTGCAGCAGAGCATCGGCCCGTTCCCGCTCTCGAGCGTCTACTTCGAGAGCGACATCGACATCGACGAGCTGTCGCCGTTCAGCCGCGAGCGCGTCGAATCGACCATCAACGCGCGCGACCTGCCCGAGGCGCTCTCGATCATCGATCGGCTGCAGGATGAGCTCGACTAGCCCGGCCGACGCGCGCGCGGGCGCCGTCGTCGACCTCGGGACGCCCGCGCCGACCTTCACCGAGGCCATCACGATCCGGCTGCGCACTCCCGCGAAGCTGCGCAACCTCGAGCTCGTGCTGCTGCTCTTCGCCATCGGCATCACGGGTGCCGCGGTCGCCCTCGTGCAGCTCGGCGCTCTCGGCGAGCTCGACGCCACGATCATCGGCTACGGCGCCGGCCTCGGGATGCTCGCTCTCGGCATGCACGTCGTGCTGCGCATCACCGCTCCCGACGCCGACCCGTTCATCCTGCCGATCACCGTGACCCTCAACGGTCTCGGCGTCGCCATGATCTACCGGCTCGACCTCGCCGACGGCACCGCCGGGTGGGAGAGCTTCGGCATCCGCCAGATGGTGTGGACGGCGATCGCCATGGCGATCGCGATCGCGGTGCTGCTCATCGTGCGCAACCACCGCGTGCTCGCCCGCTACCGCTACCTGGCGATGCTCGTCGGCATCGTGCTGCTGCTGCTGCCGATGCTGCCCGGCGTCGGGCAGACGATCAACGGCGCCCGGCTGTGGGTCGACCTGGGCTTCTTCTCGTTCCAGCCCGGCGAGATCGCGAAGATCGCGCTGGCCGTGTTCTTCGCCGGCTACCTCGTGACGGCGCGCGAGTCGCTCTCGATCGTCGGGCGCACGGTGCTCGGCATGCGCCTGCCGCGCGGAAAGGACCTCGGGCCGATCCTCATCGTCTGGCTCGCGGCGATGGCGGTGCTCGTCTTCCAGCGCGACCTCGGCACCTCGCTGCTCTACTTCGGCCTGTTCCTCGTGATGATCTACGTCGCGACGGGCCGGCTCAGCTGGGTGCTGCTCGGGCTCTCGCTCTTCATCGGCGGCGCGCTCGTGGCGAGCCAGGTGCTCGGCTACGTCAACGGGCGCTTCGGGGCGTGGCTGAACGCGTTCGATCAGGCGAACTACGAGGCGATCGGCGGCAGCTACCAGCTGGTGCAGGGGATGTTCGGTCTCGCGAACGGCGGGCTCATCGGCACCGGACTCGGGCAGGGCCGGCCCGACATCGTGCCGCTCGCCGAGAGCGACTTCATCGTGGCGAGCCTCGGTGAGGAGCTCGGGCTCGTGGGTCTCTTCGCGATCCTCGGGCTCTACCTGCTTCTCGTGGCCCGCGGCTTCCGCATCGGATTCAACGGCACCGACGACTTCGGCCGGCTGCTGGCGGTCGGCCTCGCCTTCGTGATCGCCCTGCAGGTCTTCGTCGTCATCGGCGGCGTGACGCGGGTCATCCCGCTCACCGGCCTCACGACGCCGTTCCTCGCCGCGGGCGGCTCGTCGCTCGTCGCGAACTGGATCATCGTGGCGCTGCTGCTGCGGTTGAGCGACACGGTGCGCAATCAGCCCCGCCTAGTGGTGGAGGACTGATGAACAAAGAGCTGCGGCGCATCAGTGTGGCCACCCTGGCGATGTTCCTCGCCCTCTTCGTCTCGACGAGCGTCATCCAGGTGTTCGCCGTCGACGACCTGCGGGCCGACCCGCGCAACGTGCGCACCCTGTACGCGAGCTACTCGGCCGAGCGTGGGCCGATCCTCGTCGACGGCCGGCCGATCGCCGAGTCGGTCGCCGTCGACTCGGTCTTCGAGTTCCTGCGCGTCTACCCCGAACCGGCGCTCTACGCTCCCGTGACCGGGTACTTCACCCTCAACCAGGGAACCACCGGCGTCGAGGGCGCGTTCAACGACTTCCTCACCGGAACGGCCAACGAGCAGTTCCTCGACCAGCTCGGCGCCCTCGTCACGGGTCAGCGCCCGCGCGGCGCGGCTGTCGCGCTGACGATCGACCCCGTGGTGCAGCAGGCGGCCTTCGAGGCGATGGGCGACCTGAAGGGCGCCGTCATCGCGATCGAGCCGTCGACCGGGCGCATCCTCGCGATGGTCTCCACGCCGAGCTTCGACCCCAACCGGCTCTCGGCGCACGACACGGTCAGCGTGCTCGAGGCCTACGACCAGCTCATCGCCGACCCCGATGACCCGCTCATCAACCGCACGATCAGCGGCGACCTGTACTTCCCCGGCTCGACCTTCAAGACGCTGGTCGCGGCCGCGGCGTTCGACTCCGGTGCCTTCGCCCCGACGGATGCGTTCCCGAACCCCGCGAGCCTCCAGCTGCCGCTCAGCACCGCCATCGTGCGTAACTCGAGCGGCGGCACCTGCGGCTCGGGTGCGACCGTCACCATCGAGACGGCGCTGCGCCTGAGCTGCAACATCCCGTTCGCTGAGCTCGGCCTCGCGCTCGGCGAGGAGACGATTGCCGACTACGCAGAGCGCTTCGGATTCGGCTCCGCGATCGAGGTGCCGATGACGGCCACCCCGTCGACGTTCCCGCGCGGTCTGGACGACGCGCAGGTCATGCTCTCGTCGTTCGGGCAGTACGAGGTGCGGGTCACGCCGCTGCAGATGGCGATGGTCATGGCCGCGATCGCGAACGGCGGCAATCTCATGCAGCCGACCGTGCTCGACCGCATCATCGCGCCCGACCTGTCGGTCGTCGAGCAGTCCGAGCCGACGCTGTTCTCGCAGCCGATCAGCCGCACGACGGCCGAGACGATGACACGGCTGCTGGTCGATGGAGTATCCAACGGCGTGGCCAGCAATGCCAGAATAGAAGGCGTCGCCGTCGCCGGGAAGACGGGCACGGCCGAGAACGGTTCGGTCGCCCCCTACACGCTGTGGTTCACCGGTTTCGCACCGGCGGACAACCCCCAGGTGGCCGTGGCGGTCGTCGTCGAAGACGGCGGCGGGCGCGGGCAGTCAGGGTCGGGCAACCAGATCGCGGCCCCGATCGCGAAGCGAGTACTTGAGGCGGTGCTGAGCAGATGAGACCCACGAGCGGGCTGACCTTCGGGGGCCGTTACCAGTTGCTGTCGCGCATTGCGATCGGCGGCATGGGCGAGGTGTGGCAGGCGACCGATCTGGTGATCGGGCGCACGGTCGCCATCAAGATCCTCAAGGACGAGTACATGGGCGACCCGGGGTTCCTCGAGCGCTTCCGCGCCGAGGCCCGCCACGCCGCGCTCGTCAACCACGAGGGCATCGCCAACGTGTACGACTACGGCGAGGAGGAAGGCAGCGCCTACCTCGTCATGGAGCTCGTCCCCGGCGAGGCCCTGTCGACGATCCTCGAGCGCGAGCGCGTCCTGCCGGCCGATCAGGTGCTCGACATCGTCGCGCAGACCGCCTCGGCGCTGCACGCGGCGCACCAGGCGGGCCTCGTCCACCGCGACATCAAACCGGGCAACCTGCTCATCACCCCCGACCGCCGGGTGAAGATCACCGACTTCGGCATCGCGCGCATCGCCGACCAGGTGCCGCTGACCGCGACCGGCCAGGTCATGGGCACGGTGCAGTACCTGTCTCCGGAGCAGGCGAGCGGGCATCCCGCATCGCCGTCGACCGACATCTACTCGCTGGGTATCGTCGCCTACGAGGCCCTCGCCGGCCGTCGTCCGTTCACGGGCGAGTCGCAGGTGGCGATCGCGATGGCGCAGATCAACGAGGCCCCGCCCGAGCTGCCGGTGACGGTGGCCGAGCCGGTGCGCAACCTCGTCTTCGCGGCGATCGCCAAGAAGCCGGCCGACCGCCCCTCGAGCGCGCAGGCCTTCGCGCGCGCCGCGCAGGCGCTGCGCCGCGGTGACGTCGGTGGCGCGGCCGCCATCGTGCCCGCGGTTCTCGCCGGCGCCACGGCCACCGCGGCGACGAGGGTCATGCCGGGCGGCGAGGACGCGACGCGGGTGCTGCCCAGCGTCGGCCCGGTGCCGACGCCGAGGATGCCGACCGAGACGCGCCGCAGCCCCTGGACCTGGCCGCTCGTCGCCCTCATCGGCATCCTCGTGGTGCTGCTCGTCGGGGCCCTCATCGCGGTCTTCGCGCAGCCCAGCACTCCCGAGCCGGAGCCGAGCGACACCCCGACCGTCGAGCCCACCGAGAGCGAGACGCCGAGTCCGACCCCCACGATCGAGACGGTCGTGATCGTCGAGAGCGAGTGGATCGGTCAGACCCGCACGGCTCTCGAGGCCAAGGCCGCGCAGCTCGGTCTGCGGCTCGACCCGGTCGTGCGCAACATCGCTCCGACCAAGAGCGACGAGAACCTGTCGTACGAGATCAACCCGCGGGCCGGAACGGTGCAGCGCGGCACGGTGATCACGGTGTTCTTCTACGCACCGATCCCGGTGCCCGAGCGGCCGTCGAACCTGGCGATCGATCCGGGCTCGGGCCCGTACCCCGGCTCGAGCGACGTCGTGCTGAGCTGGCCCACGTACGCGGGCTGCCCCTCGGGCTTCCCGCTCACGGGCTACAACTTCACGATCGTCGGCGGAGCGCCGGGGGCGTCCCTGCCGCTGCCCGCCTCGGCGACCGAGCTGCCGGTCACGCTCGCGGCGAGCGGGCAGCTGCGCGTGACCTACGTGGCGATCTGCTCGACCCTGCAGTCCGAGCGATCGAACGAGCTCGCCGTACCGATCGGCTGACCATGACCGGCCCGCGCCGTTCCGCTCGCCACCGACTCGAGGGTGGCTCAGCCGCCTAGACTGGCACCACAGCACACCGCATCGAGGAGACCGAGGCACCGATGGACGAGGTCGCGCACAGCGCCCGCTTGATCGCCGCTCGCTACGAGCTCGGGCCGCTCATCGGTCGCGGGGGCATGTCCGATGTGCACCTCGCCACCGATGCGAAGCTCGGGCGGCGGGTCGCCATCAAGCTGCTCAAGTCGACGCTCGCCGCCGACCCGGTCTTCCGCACGCGGTTCCGGCAGGAGGCCCAGGCGGCGGCCCGGATGGCGCACCCCACGATCGTGCGGGTCTTCGATGCGGGCGAGGAGGTCGTCCGCGAGAGCGACGGATCCGAGACGATCGTGCCCTTCATCGTCATGGAGCACGTCGAAGGTCGCCTGCTGAAAGACCTCATCGCCGACGGTCCGCTTCCGGTGCCGGAGGCCACGCGCATCATCGAGGGCATCCTCACCGCGCTCGAGTACTCGCACCGGGCAGGGGTCGTGCACCGCGACATCAAGCCGGGCAACGTCATGGTGACCACCGCCGGGCAGGTCAAGGTCATGGACTTCGGCATCGCGCGAGCCATCTCCGACTCCGCCGCGACCGTCGCTCAGACCAGCACCATCCTCGGAACGGCGCAGTACTTCTCTCCCGAGCAGGCGCGCGGCGAAGCGGTGGATGCCCGCACCGACCTCTACGCGGCCGGCGTGGTGCTCTTCGAGCTGCTGACGGGCCGCCCGCCCTTCCAGGGCGAGTCGGCCGTCGCCGTGGCGTACCAGCACGTCAGTGAGCAGCCGCCCGCCCCGAGCACCCTCAACCCCCAGCTGACCCCGGCGATCGACGCCGTCGTGCTGCACGCACTGGCGAAAGACCGCTTCGCGCGGTTCCAGTCGGCCAGCGAGTTCCGCGCCGACATCACGGCCGCGGCGGCAGGCGAGGTGCCGCCGAACCGCGCCGAGGCCCCCGCCGACTTCACCTCGACGCTCTTCGGTGTCGACCCGCAGGCCACGGCCGACACCGAGGCCGCGATGCGCCAGCTCTCGGTCGACGACGACGAGCGGCGTGCCCGCACCCAGTCGCGCCCGCCGGTCGCCTGGATCTGGGCGGGCATCACCGTCGTCGCGGTCGTCATCGGCGCCGTGCTGTTCTGGGCGCTCAACCTCGAGAGCAACCAGCTCGGGCAGGCCACCGCGATCGAGGTGCCCGACGTCGTCGGTCTCGCCTACGACGAGGGCGCGCAGATCCTGACGGATGCGGAGCTGCGCCCGCAGCAGACCACCGAGATCAACGACACCGTTCCCGAGGGCGAGATCATCAGCACCGATCCGCCCGCGGGCATCACGGTCGCGCCCGGGCAGGTGGTCACGGTCGTGGTCTCGGCCGGGGCGGCGCGCATCGACGTGCCGAGCCTGAACCTGCTGACGCTCGCCGAGGCCGAGGCACTGCTCGTCGAGCGCGGTCTGGTGCTCGGCGCCGTGACGGCCGAGAACTCGTCGACGGTCGGGCAGAACATCGTGATCCGGTCCGACCCCGAGTCGGGCACACCGCTGCGCGCCGGAGACACCGTCAACCTCGTCATCTCGACCGGGCGCGTCACCGTGCCGGATGTGCGCAACCTCGCCATCGGCGAAGCCTCGTCGCAGCTCACGGCCATCGGCCTGCAGGTGTCGGTGCAGGGAGACGACTCGTGCACGGGGCAGACCGTGACCGCGCAGTCGCTGCCGCCCGGCGATCAGCCTCAGGGCTCGGCCGTGACGCTGCGGTACTGCAGCGGCACCGAGGGATAGCGCGGTCGGAGGGGCGACCGGCTGCGCGGCTCAGTCGCGCGGCGCGAGCGCGACGAGCGGGCTGAGCCCGACGGCGGTCTCGGCCGCGCTGGGCAGCCCCGCCTCGGCGAGCCAGTTGCCCAGCATCCGGTAGCCGCCCTCGGTGAGCACGGACTCGGGGTGGAACTGCACGCCGTGCATCGGCGCGCTGCGATGCCGCACCCCCATGATGATCCCGCCCTCGGTGCGGGCGGTCACGACGAGGTCGTCGGGCACCGTGCCGTCGACGATGGCGAGGCTGTGGTACCGCGTGGCACGGAAGCTCTCGGGCACGCCGTCGAAGAACGGGCTGCCGTCGTGCTGCACCTGCGAGGTCTTGCCGTGCATGAGCTCATCGGCATGACTGACCGTGCCGCCGAGAGCCTCGGCGATGGCCTGGTGCCCGAGGCAGACGCCGAGCAGCGGCTTCTGCGCAGCGAGGGCGGCGTGCACGACAGCGATCGAGATGCCTGCCGAGGCGGGGTTTCCGGGGCCGGGCGAGATGAGCACGGCGTCGTAGTCGGCGATGAGCGCCGCCGCCTGCTCGGCCGGCACCGCGTCGTTGCGCAGCACGGTGGTCTGCGCCCCCAGCTGCTGCAGATAGCCGTCGAGGGTGTAGACGAAGCTGTCGTAGTTGTCGATGACGAGAACGCGCACGGCGTCAGCTCCCCACGGTCGATTCCTGCGGCAGCAGGGTGTCGGCGACCCAGGGGAACACCCATTGCACCAGCGCTGCGAGCACGACGGCGGCGAGGGCGACCAGAATCAGCACCCGCACCCATGCCGGGCCGGGAAGGATGCGCCAGAGTGCTGCGTACATGAGCTCCTCGTTCGGGGTGGGATGACGGTGCGCTAGCGCCCGGCGGCCTCGACGACACCGGCGAGCTCGGCGGGCGGGCCCCCGGCGCGCGGGTACCACGTCTCCATGACCGCGTAGGCGATGATGCGCTCGGCGGACGAGAAGCGCGGATTGCAGCTCGTCATGGTCAGGATGCGGTCGGTGGGCTCGATGTCCGGAGCCTGGGGCACGGGCTCGAGCACCTCGATGCGCGTGGGCCAGACGTACTCGAGACCGCGGAAGGCGTACTGGTACCAGCCGTCGGCCGTCTCGACGTAGATCTTGTCGCCGAAGCGCAGCTCGGCGATGTCGGCGAACGGAGCGCCGTACGTCGTGCGGTGGGCGGCGATCGCGAAGTTGCCGATCTCGCCCGGCATCTGCGTCTCGAGATAGTGGCCGATGCCGATCTGCCGGTTGTTGAGCACCGTGCGCAGGTCGACGCCGCCGGCGATCGGGCGCACGTAGTCGGCGCCGAAGCG
>JAIXXG010000095.1 GCA_027490915.1 Microbacteriaceae bacterium | reverse complement strand
GCGCCCCGGTCGGGCGCGCGGTGACCAGCAGTGCAGCCGGCGCCCCGGTCGGGCGCGCGGTGACCAGCAGGGCAGCCCGCGCCCCGGTCGGGCGCGCTATCGGTAGCGCGACCGCCGGCGATCCGGTGCGGAGTGCGCCGCACCGTCGTCAGCCGCCGACGGTCAGAGCGGTGCGGACGAGGTCGGTGAGGATGCCCCGCACCTCGTCGCTCTGCATGATGACGACGAGCAGGCTCGCGAAGCCGACGGCGGCCATCGTGGCGATGGCGTACTCGGCAGTCGCCGCCCCGCGATCGTCGGTGCGGAACGCGGCGAGCGGGCGGAGAGCTGCGAGCGGGCGGGGAGCGGGTCGCAGCGGCGTGCGACGGGGGGCGGTGCGGGTCATGGCTCGTCCGTTCTGTCGTGCCCGGGCGGGGTGACCCCCGGCGGGCGGGATGGGCGGCACGAACCCTCCGATGATGGGGGCGGAGGGCATCCCGTGCGGTGTCGTCGCCGGTTCGGCGCGGCCGTCGTCAGGGCGCGGCCGTTGTGGAGGACAGCAGGCCGATGAGCATCGGAACCACGCCGATGAGCAGGAACGCGGGAAGGATGCAGGCGCCGAGGGGCAGCATGAGGCGCACCCCGAGGGCCTCGGCCGTCTCGCGCGCGGCGGCCCGCGCGCGGGCGCGCTGCTCGGCCGCCTCGGTGCGCGCGAGCTCGCCGAGCGGCGCCCCGGTGCGCCGCGAGAAGGCGGCGAGCGCTCGGATGCCGTCGAGGTCGGCCTCGAGCGCGCCTCCGTCGGCGAGCTCGGGATGCGCGGCCCCCAGCTCGGCCGCGACGAGCACCGCCGCGCTCTCGGGCGGGCCGCCCCCGCCCGCGGCCACCGCGAGCAGGTCGAGTGCGAGCCCGGTCGTGGGTGCGGGTGGCTCGGCGGCGCGCAGCAGGGAGCGCATCCATCGCCGCGCCAGCAGCACCAGCAGTGCGCCACCGATGAGTGACGCCGCGCCGAGGGGGGTCACGAGCGCCGCGAGCAGGTCGACGCCCATGAGCAGCGCCAGCAGCAGCGCGACGGCCGGCAGCAGCAGCACGATCGAGGCGGTCGAGCGCGGCCCCGCGAGGGCGATGCGGATGTCGCGGCGCGCGGCCTCCCGATCGCGCAGCCCCTCGGCGAACGCGCGCAGGGCCGGGGCGAGCGGCGCCCCGCTGGCCTCGGCGATCCGCCAGGCGGCGGCGGTCGACCGCCAGGCCAGCGCGGTCGAGAGCTCGGAGACGGCGACCGCGAGCGGTGCCCCGGCGGCCACGCGCTTCCCGACCGCGAGCACCGTCGGGTCTTCCGATGCCTCGGCGACGTGGCCCCACGCGGTGCGCGGCGACACCCCCGAGCCGATGAGCACGGCGACCCGCTGCAGGGCTGCGGCGAGCGCCGCCTCCGCCGCGGCGGCGCCCGCAGGCTCGCTCCCGGGCCTGCCCTCGGGCTCACGACCCCTCACGCCGACCCCGACTCGAGCTCGGCGAGCGCTTGGGCGCCCGCGCCCGCGCCGGCGTCGGCACCGGCGTCGGGGTCGGCCAGCGGCACGACCACGAGCCGCTCCCGGGCGTCGAGCGCGAAGAGGCCGAGCGCGGCCGACCGCGCGCCCTGCGGCCCGCGCTCGAGATGCACGACGAGGTCGATGCCGCTCAGCACCTGCCGCGCGAGGGCCTCGGGCGGCAGGCCGGCGATGAGCCCGATCGCCTCGAGCCGCGCGGCGACGTCGACGAGGGAGTTCGCGTGGAGGGTGCCCGCACCCCCGCGATGGCCGGTGTTGAGCGCGGCGAGGAACTCGCGCACCTCCGCGCCGCGGCACTCCCCCACGACGAGCCGATCGGGTCGCATGCGCAGCGCTTCGCGCACCAGCCGCCCGAGGTCGACGCCGCCGGCGCCCTCGATGTTGGGCTGCCGGCACTCCAGGCCCACGACGTGCGGATGCTCCACCGGGGCCTCGGCGACGTCCTCGATCAGCACGATGCGGTCGGTCGGTGCGGCCTCGCTCAACCACGCCGCCATGAGGGTCGTCTTGCCGCTGCCCGTGGCCCCGGCGAACAGCACGGTCTGCCGCGCTGCGAGGGCGCCCCGCAGCACGGCGAGCGCCGGTGCCGCCATGCCCCAGGCGTCGAGCGTCACCCGATCGACGCGCGGCAGCCGCAGCGAGATCGCCGTTCCCGCCCACGCGAGGGGCGGCAGCACGACGTGCGCGCGCATGCCCTCGCCGAGGCGCACGTCGGCGCTCGGCGTCGCCTCATCGACATGGCGGCCGCCCGCGGCGATGAGCCCCACCGCCAGCGATCGCGCGGCCTCGGGCGGCAACCGCAACCCCGGCTCGCGCTCGACGCCCCGGCCGCGGTCGGCCCACACGCCGCCGTCGGGCGTCACCAGCACGTCGGTCGCCGCCGGGTCGGCGGCGACGGCCGCCAGCGGGCCGAGGGCGGCGAGCACCTCCGGCGCGAAGCAGCGCTCGCGGCCCGGCTCTGCCTGTGCGGGATCGACAGCGCCCGGGTCGACGAGCGACCCGACGCCGCGCGGGTCGACGGGCACGAAGGGCTGCACCGCCCCAGGGTCGCGCGGCGCGGTGCGCCACGCGGCGCGCGCGCCGCATCCGGGCCCGGAAAGGCCAACGGCCCCTCGTGGGGAGGGGCCGTCGGGAAGTCGGGGGCGGTGCCCGCATTGGGGGGAATCGGGCACCGCCACAGCAACACGGGATTGGGGGGAATCGTTCGTGCTGCCAAGTCAGGCTTGCTGCTGACAGGTCAAGTGTAGGGCGGGGAAATCTCAGGTCAAGTGAATTCGCACCCCAAAATGTCCTCCATAGGGAGGACTCAGGAAAATGTCCCCCGATGGGGGACAGAATCGGGCGGCGAACACGGCATCGACCTCCCCCTATGATGGCGATACCTCTGTTTCGAAGTCGGCAGACCAGGCCAGTCCGCTTCACATCGACCAAGGATGACGATGTCCACGACCTCGATCGACAGCCTCCTGCACGAAGACCGCCGGTTCGCCCCGAGCCCCGAGTTCGCCGCCGCCGCGGTGGCGAAGCCCGAGCTCTACGACCAGGCCCGCGCCGATCGCCTGGCCTTCTGGGCCGACCGGGCGCGCGAGCTGCACTGGCAGACCCCCTTCACCGAGACCCTCGACTGGTCGAACCCGCCGTTCGCGCGCTGGTTCGCCGACGGAAAGCTCAACGTGGCCGAGAACTGCCTCGACCGCCACGTGGCCGCGGGCATCGGCGACCGGGTCGCCATCCACTGGGAGGGCGAGCCCGGCGACAGCCGCTCGCTCACCTACGCCGAGCTCACCCGTGAGGTGAAGCGCGCGGCCAACATGCTCGCGGGTCTCGGCATCGGCCAGGGCGACCGTGTGGCGATCTACCTGCCGGTGATCCCCGAGGCGGTCATCGCCATGCTCGCCGTGGCGCGCCTCGGCGCGATCCACTCGGTGATCTTCGGCGGGTTCAGTGCCGAGAGCATCCGGGCGCGGGTGGCGGATGCGGATGCCTCGCTCGTCATCACCGCCGACGGCGGCTGGCGCAAGGGCAAGGTCTTCCCGCTCAAGCCCGTCGTCGATGCCGCGCTCGCCGCATCCGAGTCGAGCGTGCAGAAGGTTCTCGTGGTGCGCCGCGGCGAGAACGAGGTCGAGTGGACCGAGGGTCGCGACCTGTGGTGGCACGAGCAGCTCGAGGGTGTCTCCGACGAGCACGAGCCCGAGGGCTTCGAGGCCGAGAACCCGCTGTTCATCCTCTACACGAGCGGCACCACCGGAAAGCCGAAGGGCATCCTGCACACGAGCGGCGGGTACCTGACCCAGGCGGCCTTCACCCACAAGAACGTCTTCGACCTCAAGCCCGAGACCGACGTCTACTGGTGCACGGCCGACGTCGGCTGGATCACCGGCCACAGCTACGTGGTCTACGGCCCGCTCGCGAACGGCGCCACGCAGGTGCTCTACGAGGGCACTCCCGACACGCCGCACCCCGGCCGCTGGTGGGAGATCATCGAGAAGTACAAGGTCAGCCTCTTCTACACGGCGCCCACCGCGATCCGCTCGTTCATGAAGCTCGGCCGCGAGATTCCCCAGTCGTTCGACCTGTCGAGCCTGCGCGTGCTCGGCTCGGTGGGCGAGCCCATCAACCCCGAGGCGTGGGTCTGGTACCGCGAGATCATCGGCGGGGGCCGCACCCCCATCGTCGACACCTGGTGGCAGACCGAGACCGGCGCGATCATGATCAGCGCCCTGCCGGGCATCACCGTCACGAAGCCGGGCTCGGCCCAGGTGCCGATTCCGGGCATCAGCGTCGACGTGCTCGACGAGAACGGCGTGCACGTCGGCAAGGAGGCCGGCGGTCTGCTCGTCATCACCGAGCCGTGGCCGAGCATGCTGCGCGGCATCTGGGGCGACCCCGAGCGGTTCCGCGACACCTACTGGTCGAAGTTCGCGAACCTGCCCGGCGGGCCGCTCTACTTCGCCGGCGACGGCGCGCACCTCGACGCCGACGGCGATGTGCAGCTGCTGGGCCGCGTCGACGACGTGATGAACGTGTCGGGCCACCGCCTGTCGACCATGGAGATCGAGTCGGCCCTCGTCTCGCACCCGATCGTGGCCGAGGCGGCCGTCGTCGGAGCGAGCGACGAGACCACCGGGCAGGCCGTCGTGGCCTTCGTCATCCTGCGGGCGAAGAAGGCGGCGTCGGTGACCGCGACGGAGGCGAGCACGATGCTGCGCGCGCACGTCGCCGAGCAGATCGGCGCCATCGCCCGGCCGCGCGAGGTCTTCGTGGTCGCCGAGCTGCCCAAGACGCGCTCGGGCAAGATCATGCGGCGCCTGCTGCAGGACATCGCCGAGGGCCGCGAGATCGGCGACACGACGACGCTCACCGACGTGAACGTCGTGCAGTCGATCCGCGGCACGGTCGACTAGACCCGCCGCTCCAACGCGAACGCCCCCGGCACCATGCCGGGGGCGTTCGCGATAGCGGGGTGGCGACGTCGGCTAGGCGAACTCGAGGGTCAGCTCGACCTCGACCGGAGCATCCAGCGGCAGCACCGCCACGCCGACGGCGCTGCGGGCGTGCTGACCGCGCTCGCCGAAGATCTCGCCGAGCACCGTCGACGCGCCGTTGGCGACGGCCGGCTGACCGGTGAAGTCGGGGGCCGAGGCGACGAAGACGACGACCTTGATCACGCGCGTGACGCGGTCGAGCGAGCCGATGACGCTCTGCGCTGCGGCGAGAGCGTTGAGAACGGCGGTGCGCGCGTAGCCGACCGCGTCGTCGGCCGCGACCTCGGCGCCGACCTTGCCGGTGGCCGGCAACACGCCGTCGACGAACGGCAGCTGACCGGCCGTCATCACGAGGTTTCCGGTGGCGACGGCGGGCACGTAGGCGGCCACCGGCTTCGTCACCGCGGGGATGCTGATGCCCAGCTCGGCCAGGCGCGCCTCGATCGCGCTCACGCCGAGACCTCCTCGACCGGACGCTTCAGGTAGGCCACGAGCCCGCCCTCCGGACCCTGCACGACCTGCACGAGCTCCCACCCCTCGCTGCCCCAATTGTTGAGGATCGCCTGGGTTGTGTGGATCATGAGCGGGGTCGTCACGTACTCCCAGCGGGTCACGTTGTGCTCCATTCAGGGGGGTCATAAGGGCAGTGGCGTACCCTTGATCATATGACTGCCCAGAATCAGAAGGCTTCCGGCGTGTTCGGCGCGATCGCCGGCATGGTCGGCCTGAGCGCTGTCGCGGGCGTTCTCGTGACCGTCATGGTCACTCCCGCCCTTGCCGTGACCGGTATGGCCGCGAGCAACACCATCGGCATCTTCGAGAGCCTCCCCGAGTACATCAAGATCAACGAGCAGACCCAGCGCAACGCCCTCTACGCCTACGCGACGGATGACCCGGCCGACGGTTTCGTGCAGTTCGCGACCGTCTACGCCGAGAACCGCGAGGAGGTCGCCTGGGACGAGGTCTCGCAGTACATCAAGGACGCGACCGTCGCGGGTGAAGACCGCCGCTTCTACGACCACAACGGCGTCGACGTGCAGTCGATCGTGCGTGCGGCGATCGGCAACGTGACCTCCGGCGGCATCGAGTCGGGGGCCTCGACGCTCACGATGCAGCTGGTCAAGAACATCTTCATCACGGAGGCTCTGAAGGCCGAGACGGAGGAGGAGCGCGACGAGCTCATCGCCCGCGCGCAGGAGCAGTCTCTCGAGCGCAAGCTCTCGGAGGCCAAGCTCGCGATCGGCCTGGAGAAGAACTACACCAAGGACGAGATCCTCCTCGCCTACCTCAACATCGCCGGTTTCGGCGGCAACACCTACGGCATCCAGGCCGCGGCCCAGCAGTACTTCGGCGTGCCGGCGAGCGACGTCACGATCGCGCAGGCCGCGAGCCTCATCGCGATCGTGCAGCAGCCCGGCGCCCGATCGCTGGGCGACCCCGAGAACTACCCGCGCAACCAGGAGCGCCGCGACTTCATCCTCGACTCGATGCTCGCCGAGGGGTTCATCTCGGAGTCCGAGCACGCGGAGGCGATCAACACGCCGGTCGATGAGAACTTCGTGACGCCCACCCCGCCGAGCAACGGCTGCATCGCCGCGAGCGCCTACGCCAAGCAGTTCTGCGACTACATCGTCAAGAACGTGCGCAACTTCGAGGCCCTCGGCACGACTGAAGAGGAGCGTCTCGCCAACTGGCGTCTCGGCGGCTACGACATCTACACCACGATGAACTTCGAGCTGCAGCGCATCGCCCAGAACCTCGTGCGCGAGAACGTTCCGGCGACCGACTCGCGCCTCAACATCGGCAGCGTGGCGACCCAGGTCGAGGTCGGAACCGGGCGCATCCTCACGATGGCGCAGAACCGGCCGTTCGACGACTCGCTCGAGGGGGCCAGCAACCCCGCCGTCACGGCCGTCAACTACGCGACCGATCGTGCCTACGGCGGCTCGAGCGGCTTCCAGGTCGGCTCGACCTACAAGATCTTCGCGCTCGCGCAGTGGCTCGACGAGGGCCGCGGCCTCAACGAGGTCGTCGACGCGTCGCGCTTCGAGCTCAACCAGGCCGCGTTCGTCGACACCTGCGATGACGGCGGCGGACCGTGGGGCGGACCATGGGAGTTCAAGAACTCCGGCGGTGGCGGCGCCCCCGCCATGAGCGTGTTCCAGGCCACCGTCAGCTCGGTCAACTCGGCCTACGCCTCGATGGGCGAGCAGCTCGACCAGTGCGCCATTCGCGGCAAGGCGGAGGCGCTCGGCGTGCACCTCGCGACGGGAGGGCCGCTGCGCACCAACCCCTCGGCCATCCTCGGCACCAACGAGATCGCCCCCCTCACGATGGCCGCGGCCTTCGCCGGCATCTCGAACGGTGGCGTGTTCTGCGAGCCGATCGCGGTCGACAAGATCGTCGACCGCAACGGTGAGGAGCTTCCGGGCCAGCAGCCCGACTGCCGCCGGGCGCTGACCGCCGAGGTCGCCGCCGCGCTGATCGCCCCGATGCAGGCCGTGATCACGAACGGCACTGCGACCCGCTCGCGCATCGGTGACGGCGTGCCCGTCTTCGGCAAGACCGGCTCGACCGACTCGTGGAACCAGACCTGGATGGTCGGCGGCTCGAGCGAGGTCGTCACGGCCGTCTGGGTCGGCAACGTCACCGGCCAGTACTCGATGCAGCGCTACCCGAGCGGGGCCGCACTGCGGCACGACATCTGGCGACCGCTCATGGCGGCGACCAACGCCCGCTTCGGCGGCAACTCGTTCCCCGCGCCGCCGGCGCGCCTGCTCGCGGGGTCGGGCGTGCGCCTGCCCGCCGACGTGATCGGCATGACGCAGGAGGAGGCGAAGGCCCTGCTCGAGGGCCTCGGCTTCCGCTTCGAGCTCGGCCCGGCCGTCGACTCCGACCTCGAGGCCGGCCGCATCGCGCGCATGTCGTTCGCGGCGGGCACGCTGCTGGCGCGCGGCACGATCATCACCGTCAACCCGAGCAAGGGCAACCTGATCGTGGTGCCGAACGTCAGCGGCCAGGGGCTCAGCTTCGAGGATGCGCGCGATCAGCTCACTGACGCCGGGTTCCCCGGCGTCGCCGAGCAGTGCACCGTGCTCGCGCCCGACGCCGACCCGCTGCTCGACGGCACCGTCACGAGCCAGAACCCGGCTGGCGGGGCGAAGGTCGCCTTCGGCACCGTCGTCACCCTGACCGTCTCGCGGTTCGACTGCTCGTGAGCCAGGGCCTGCGCGTCGCGGCCGCCGCAACCCTCGGGGTAGCGGCGGCCGCGGCCGTGTACGGTGCCGTCATCGAGCGGCGCGCGTACCGCGTGCGGCGCGAGGTCGTGCCGGTGCTCTCGCCGGGGGCCGAGCCCATCCGCGTGCTGCACCTGAGCGACCTCCACCTCGCGCCCTGGCAGCGCGACAAGATCGCCTGGGTGCGGTCGCTCGCCGACCTGAAGCCCGACCTGGTGATCGACACGGGCGACAATCTGGGGCATCCGGATGCGCTGCCGGCGCTCGCGGAGGCCCTGAGCGCCTTCGACGGCGTGCCGGGAGTCTTCGTGCACGGCTCGAACGACTACTTCGCCCCCACCCCGAAGAACCCCTTCGCGTACCTGCTCGGGCCCTCGAAGGGCGAGACCGAGACAGCCACGCGTCTCGACATCGACGCGCTCGAAGCGCTGCTGCGCGACCGTCTCGGCTGGCTGCCGCTCAACAACGCGGTGGGCCAGCTGACCGTCAACGACTCGATCCTCGACCTCATGGGCACCAACGACGCCCATCGCGGCTGGGACCGCCTCGATCGCCTGCCGGCCCAGATGGATGCCCTGCGCGAGCTCGACGAGGACGACACCGACGACCCGGCCGTCGTGATCGGCGTCACCCACGCGCCGTACCAGCGGGTGCTCAACGCCTTCACCACGCAGCGCGCCGACGTGATCTTCGCCGGGCACACGCACGGCGGGCAGGTGTGCGTTCCCGGCGTCGGGGCGCTCATCACCAACTGCGACCTGCCGCGCGACCGCGCCCGGGGCCTGTCGGTGTGGCACCACGCGCACCAGGCGTCGTACCTGAACGTCTCGGCCGGTCTCGGAACATCGATCTACGCGCCCATCCGGTTCGCCTGCCCGCCCGAGGCGGTGCTCGTGACACTCGTGGGCGACGACATCGGCTATTCTTGACGGGTTGCCCGCTCTCGAGCGGGCGGCACCGGGGTATGGCGCAGCTTGGTAGCGCGCGTCGTTCGGGACGACGAGGCCGCAGGTTCAAATCCTGTTACCCCGACAAAATGAAAGGGACCGCCATCGGCGGTCCCTTTCATTTTGTGTGCTTGTGGTTCGTGGAGCGCGAGCGCTCCACGAACGTCAGGCGGGCTCGGTCAGCTGAAGTCGGGGTCGGGGCCGAGCTCGAGCGCCGCATCCAGGGGCACCGCCGACCGGCGACCGGTCGCGAGGGTGTCGCCCGACTCGTCGAGGTAGCACGCGGCGCACAGCGACTCGTAGGTGACGTCGACGCCGTCGATCGCCACCTGGTCGCCGTCGAAGACGAAGCGGCCGCCCACCGAGCGGCCGTTGAACACCGCCTTGCGCCCGCAGCGGCAGATGGTCTTGAGCTCTTCGAGCGAGTGCGCGATCTCGAGCAGGCGCCGGCTGCCCGGGAAGGCGACGGTCTGGAAGTCGGTGCGGATGCCGTACGCGAGCACCGGCACGTCCTCCCGCACCGCGATGCGCAGCAGGTCGTCGACCTGCTGCGTCGTCAAGAACTGCGCCTCGTCGACGAGCAGGCACGCGACGTCGCGGCCCGTGTCGCGGATCGCGGCGGCGCGGTGGGCCTGGAACCGCGCGTAGATGTCGTCGTCGACATCGACGGTGAAATCGACCGGGCGCGTGACCCCGAGCCGCGAGACGATCGTCTGATCGCCCTTCGTGTCGATGCGGGGCTTGGCGAGCACGATGAGCTGCCCGCGCTCCTCGTAGTTGTAGGCGGCCTGCAGCAGAGCAGTGCTCTTGCCGCTGTTCATCGCGCCGTACCGGAAGTAGAGCTTCGCCATCAGTGCAGGTATCCGTCTTCTGCCGCCCGACGCGTCAGGTCGGCCTTGGTGCTCGCGGGCCGCCCGGCCCGCGCGTACTTCTCGCGCACGCGGCGCAGATAGGTCTTCGCCGTCTCGTACTGCACGTTCATCTGGCTCGCGACCTCGCTCATGCTGTAGCCGTTGGCGTACAGCGCGAGAGCCTCGCGCTCGCTCGTCGACAGCTTCGGGCGCGCGGGGTGCTGCGCCCCGCGAGGCAGGGGCCGCCAGTCGCGCACGGCGGTGCCCGTCGACTCCATGCCCATGACCCGGCGGGCGGTCTCCATGACCTCATCGAGCGGCATCGTCTTCGACAGGAAGGCCGACGCCCCGGCGTCGAAAGCCCGGTCGCGCGCCTCGAGCGTGTCGAGGCTCGTCAGCACGATGACCTTCGCGCCCGCGGCACGGCAGGTGCGCACCCGCGCCTCGATCGACACTGGCTCTTGCAGCTGGAAGTCGAGCAGCACGAGGTCGGTCGGAAAGCGATCGCTCTGCACGAGCTCGAACCACGTCGGTGCCGTGAGCACGAGCTCGAAGTCGGGCGCATGGGCGGCGATCCACGACGACAGGCTGTCGAGCAGCAGCTCGTGATCATCGAGGATCGCCAGACGCACCCGGCGTTCCGCCTGCGCGTCAGTATCCATACTCAAACTCTAGAACCACTCGCCCCTCGCGCTCGCGAAGAGAGAAACGCCGGGTCAGACCGCGGATGAGCTCGATCATCGAGCGCAGCTCGCGGCGGGCATCCCGCAGCGAATGGGGCACGGCGAGGGTGCACTCGACCGCCAGGCGCCCCTCGGGAGCCCGCAGGCGCAGGTGCACCTCGGAGGCGCCGAGGCGCTCGACGCCGACCACAGCGAGCGCCCGCAACAGCGTGCGCCGCTCGAGAGTGCTGCGGCGGCCGAGGTCATCGGGGTCGTCGGCGATGGCGACGATGTTCAGCCGCGGCCGCCGCGCCACCACATCGTCGAGCATCTGCTGGGCCCAGGTCTTCTGAACCTCGGCGACCAGCACCGCACGGATGCTGCGCGCGAGCCGCCGCGCCTCGTCGCGGTCCTCCTCGCTGACGGTCGGGGTGTCGATGATGCGCTGCAGGTACGGAACGGCCTCGTGGTTGAGCACGGTGATGCGCCGCTGCTGCACCGACCGCGCCACGCCGGTGCGCTGCGCGCGGACGGCGCTCGCTGCCGACTGCCAGGCACGCTCCTGCCAGAGACGCGTGGAGGTGACGAGCGAGTGGGCGTAGGCCGCGGCGGCGAACCCGAGCACCGCGACCGTGAACGACCCGGTGACGGCGAACGTGATCGTGGGCACGTCGCTCACCGCGAACGGAGCCTGCACGATGCCGAGCGCCGCGCACAGCAGGGTGTGCACGGCCGTCCACACGACGATCTCGCGGGCGGGCCGGTACGGCGTGCAGGCCACGAGCAGGATGCCCACCACGAGCGGCGCCCAGTCGTCGCGCAGCCGCTCGTTCGCACCCGCGGTCGACGCCGCGCTCGCGATCGTCGCCGCCATGAGCAGAAGCTGGAACACCTGCGCCGACGTGCTCTGCCAGACCGGGCGGGTCGGGCGCGAGCGGTCGAGCAGCAGCGCCGTGGCCGCCAGCACCGCGACGTATGCGACGACGAACCACAGGGGCTGCACGACCTCATGGCCCCGCGTGACGAGCACGAGGGGCGGGAGGGCGATCGCCAGCAGCGCCGCCCCCGTCGTCACGGGCCGCGCGGCGGCGGCCGAGAGCGGATCGAGGCGCTCGAGGGTCTGATCGACCATGGGTGGTGCGGCGCTCACGCGGCACCCCCGTGCTCGGCCGGCCGCGCGGGAACCCGGAGCAGCACCGAGGTGCCGCGCCCCGGCTGCGACCACACCGTCGCCGCGCCGCCGACCGTCTCGAGGCGGCCGACGATGCTCGTGCCGACCCCCAGGCGCCCATCGGTGCGGGCGTCCACGGCGAAGCCCTGCCCGGCGTCGATGACCATGACCGACACCTCGGTGTCGCTCGCGCCGAGCACGATCTCGGCACGGTCGATGCCCGCGTGCCGCCGTACGTTGGTGATGCACTGCACGACCGCGCGCACGAGCTCGTCGAACGTGTCGGCGTCGAGGCGATCGAGGCCGGAGGAGTTGCCCTCGATGCCGACGGCCACCTCGCCGCGCGCCTCGTCGACGGCCGCGCGCAGGCGGTGCGCGCGGTCGAGCGCGTCGGCGTCGGGCACCGCGGGCTCGGAGGCGGCGAACCACTCCTGCCCGACGATCGCCTCGAGGTCGGCCTGCATGCTGGCGCGGATCTCCGGCGAGAGGCGAGCGCCCGACGCCGTGATCACGGCGAGCTGGTTGAGCACCGTGTCGTGCAGGAGGGCCGTCGCGCGCTGCTCGAAGCCGTGGCGGACATCCGCCAGCATCTCGTCACGGGCGGCGCGGTACAGCTCGGTCTGGGCGTGGCGACCGCTCAGCAGGTCGGCGCGCAGCACCCCGAGCAGCCCCAGCACGATGAACCAGGCGGCGAAGGCGACCGGATCGAAGCTCCATGACGAGCCGAGCCACGCGATCGCCGACGCGGCTGCGACCTCGCCGATGAGGTAGCCGGCTGTCGTCCAGATCATCGCCGTGCCGATGCCCGGCCCGACACCCATGACGAGGATGAGCGCGATCTTCAGCAGCACGATCGTGAAGTCGTCGTTGGCGACCGGGGTGTCGAGCTGCACCGAGGCGATGAGCGTGTACCAGACCACGCAGAGACCGCCGATGACGAGGTAGCTGCCGGCGATGAAGACCGAGGGGGTGCGCTCGAGCAGGATGAGCAGCACGACCATCGGGATCAGCACGACGAGGGCGGGCCAGACGATGACCTGCGGCACGTCGGCCTGGATCGTGAGCACGACGAGCCCGACCGCGGTCAGGCAGACGGCCGCGGCGGCGTGCGCTGCGCGCGAGACGGCCGTGAGCGTCGTGCGTGTGGCCAGGTGCGGGGGCAGACCGAGCGGCACGGCGCTCCCTCCCCCCTCTCCATGCGGGTGCATGGAGTCCCGGACTGATTATGGCCGAGCACAGCGAGCGCGACCATCCCTCAGCCGGGGGGGGCGCGTGCCGCGAGCGCCGCCGAAGGGCGTGCGCCGCGACCGCCGCAGAGCGCGGGCGTAGGCTCGCAGCATGGTGACGGTCGACCTCAACTGCGATCTGGGCGAGTCGTTCGGCGCCTGGCGCATGAGCGACGATGATGCCCTCCTGCCGCTCATCACGACCGCCAATGTGGCGTGCGGGTTCCACGCCGGCGATCCGCAGACGATGCTCGCGACGTGCCGGGCGGCCGCGGCGCTCGGGGTGACCGTGGCGGCGCATCCCGGGTACCGCGATCTTGTCGGGTTCGGGCGGCGCGACATCGCGATGGCGCCGGATGCCCTCCGCGCCGACCTGCTGTACCAGGTGTCGGCGCTCGCGGGCCTGGCGGTCACGGCGGGCACCGCGGTGCGTGCGCTCAAGCCGCACGGCGCCCTGTACAACCGCGCGGCGGTCGACCCGGTGACCGCCGCGGTCGTGGCCGAGGTCGGAGCGGAGCGCGGGCTGCCCGTGCTGGGGCTGGCCGGCTCGGCCATGGAGCACGCCTGCGCGGCGGCCGGCACGCCGTTCATCGCCGAGGCCTTCGTCGACCGCGGCTACCGCCCCGATGGCACGCTCGCGCCGCGCGGCGAGCCGGGAGCGGTGCTGACCGAGGCGTCGGCGGTCGCCGCACGAGCGGTGCGCATGGTGCGCGAGGGCCGCGTGGAGGCGGTCGACGGCACCGCGCTGAGCGTGCGCGTGCAGTCGCTGTGCGTGCACAGCGACACCCCCGGCGCGGTCGCCATCGCCCGGGCGGTGCGCGACGCCCTGCTCGAGGCCGGCGTCACCGTGCAGGCCGCAGCGTGAGAGGCGCCGTGAGAGCGTGAGAGTGCTGCCCTGCGGCGATCGCGCGCTGCTCGCGGAGTTCGACGGGCTGGCCGCGGCGCGGGCCGCGCACGCGCGTTGGCGGCGCGAGGCTCCGGCGGGGGTCGTCGAGCTCGTGCCCGCGGCCCGTACCG
>JAIXXG010000067.1 GCA_027490915.1 Microbacteriaceae bacterium | reverse complement strand
GGCCGACGCTCACGACGATGTCGAGCAGGCGCGTGTTGACCTGCTCGGGCGGGTACTTGTAGGCGATCGCCCAGCGCGGCGCGCGGCTCGTGGCACCGAGCTCGTCGTGCAGGGCGAGCTCGTCGACCTTCACGACGACGCCGTCGATCTCGTGCTCGACATCGTGCCGGTGCTCGCCGTGGAAGGCGATGAACTGCGCGGCCTCGGCGGCGCTCGCGTGCACGCGGAAGTGGCTGCTGATCGGCAGGCCCCAGCGCTCGAGCAGGCCGTAGACCTCGCTCTGCGCGGTGACGGGCGGGTTCGGCCAGGCGCCGATGCCGTGCACGAGCATCCGCAGCCGACTCAGCCGGTCGCGCATGCGGGCCAGCTGCTCGACGCTCTTGCCCTCGGCCTTCTGGCGCAGGCTGCCGCTCGCGGCGTTGCGCGGGTTCGCGAACTCGCGCTCACCGGCCTCGCGCTGCAGCGCGTTGAGCTCGTCGAACAGCGCGGTCGGAATGAACACCTCACCGCGCACCTCGACCAGCTCGGGCAGCTCGTCGGCCGACCCCGCCAGGCGCTGCGGGATGCCCGCTAGCTGCCGCACGTTGACCGTGACGTCCTCCCCCACGCGCCCGTCGCCGCGCGTCGCCGCGCTCACGAGCACCCCGCGCTCGTAGCGCAGGTTGAGGGCCAGCCCGTCGATCTTCAGCTCGCACAGCCAGCGCACCGGCCGCCCGGCGTCGCGCTCGACCTTCGCCGCCCAGTCGGCGAACTCGTCGGCGCTGAACACGTTGTCGAGACTGAGCATGCGCTCGGCGTGCTCGACCGGGGCGAAGAGGCTCGCGTCGGCCTGGCCGCCGACGGTCTGCGTCGGCGAGTCCTGGCTCTGCAGCTCGGGAAAGACGTGCTCGATGAGCTCGAGCCGCCGCACCATGGCGTCGTAGGTCGCGTCGTCCTCCAGCACGGTGTCGCGCGCGTAGTACGCGTCGCGCAGCTCGAGGATGCGCGTGGTGAGCCGCTCGACCTCGGCGCGCGCCTCGTCGCGGGTCAGCTCGTCGATGGCACGGGCATCCCCGTCGCGGTCAGCAAGCGTGCCGGGGTCGGGGGTCGCGCCGTCTCGGGTCTCAGCCACGGGCACAGTCTAAGAGCGAGCCCTGTCAGGCTCCGAGAACGCGGTCGAGGTAGGGGTTGGTGAAGACGCGGTCGGGGTCGAGCCGGTCGCGCACGGCGACGAAGTCGTCGAAGTGCGGGTAGGCCGGGCGCAGGTCGTCGGCCGTGCGGCTGTGCAGCTTGCCCCAGTGCGGGCGGCCGTCGTGCGCGCGCAGGATCGCCTCGGCGGCGGCGAGGTACGGGGTGTGGTCATCCCGGATGTAGCGGTGCACCGCGATGTAGCTGCTGGGGCGCCCGAACGCCGTCGACAGCCAGACGTCGTCGGGGGCCGTCGCGCGCACCTCGACGGGAAAGGTCACGCGCCAGCCGTTGGCCTCGATGACGCGGTCGAGCTCGCGCAGCACCGAGCCGACGGCGTCGAGCGGCACCGAGTACTCCAGCTCGCGGAACCGCACCTTGCGCTCGGTCGCGAAGATGCGGTGCGAGTAGTCGGCCACCTGCCGGGTGAAGGCGACGCGGCTCGCGAGCCGGTTGATGCCGGGCACCGTGCCGGGCGCGATCGAGCCGAGCCGGCACAGCACCTCGTAGAGCCCGTTGCCGAGCAGCTCGTCGTCGAGCCAGCGCTGCACGCGGCCGGGCGGCGTGCGCGGGGCATCGGCCGGCAGGCGCGTGTTGTTGCGCGTGAGCGCGAGTCGCGTGTGCGGAAACCAGTAGAACTCGACGTGGTCGGCCTGCGCCGATCGGTTCGGCCAGTCGTCGAGCACGGCATCGAGCGGCTCGGGATGCTCGTCCGCCGCCAACACGAACGTCGGCACCGTCTGCACGGTGAGGTCGACGAGCACCCCGAGGGCTCCGAGCCCGAGGCGCGCGGCGGGCCACAGCTCGGCGTTCTCGGTCGCGCTGATCGGCAGCAGGCGCCCGTCGGCGGTGGCGAGCGTGACGGCGCGCAGCTGGGTGGCGAGGCCGCCGAACGCGCGGCCCGTGCCATGGGTGCCCGTGCTCACGGCGCCCGAGATCGACTGCACGTCGATGTCACCGAGGTTCTCGAAGGCGAGCCCGTGCTCGTGCAGCAGCGCCGAGGCGTCGTGCAGGCGGGTTCCGGCGGCGAGCGTGACGAGGCCCGTGCTCGCGTCGACGCGGGTGAGCCCGGCGAGGTCGGTGAGGTCGAGCTGCACGCCCGGCGCGACGGCGATGCCCGTGAACGAGTGGCCCGAGCCGATCGGCTTGACGGTGAGGCCGTCGGCGCCGGCGCGGGCGATCGCCGCGACGACCTCGTCGCCGCTCGCCGGGCGCTCGACGCCCACCGGCGTCACCCGCTCGGTGCGGGCCCAGTTCTGCCACGCGCGCGCCACGGTCGCGGTGGCCGCCGTGCTCGTTCGTGCCGTGCTCACAAGAACACCTTCCCCTCGCCGCGGTACGTCGGCAGCTCGCCCACCACCCGGTCGCCGTCGACCACCGCGTAGGCATCGAGGTGCTCGGCGAGCTCTCCGGCCTTCGTGTGGCGCAGCCAGACCCGGTCACCCACGCGCAGACCCGCGGCGGCCTGCCCGCGCAGAGGGGTCTGCACCTCGCCGGCGGCCTCGGTGCCGAGCATCCGCAGACCCTCGGGCCAGACCACCTGCGGAAGGCGGTCGGGGCCGGGCGGGCCGCTCGCGATCCAGCCGCCGCCGAGCAGGGTGACGATGTCGGGCGCCGGGCGCCGCACCACCGGCAGCGCGAAGGCGGCGGCGGGCGCGGGCGTGAAGCCGCGGTAGGTGTCGAACAGGTGCGGGCCGAGCAGACCGCTGCCGGCCGCCACCTCGGTGACGCTGGCGTCGGCCGCGGTCGACTCGAGCGAGCCCGTTCCGCCGCCGTTCACGAAGCGCAGCGGCGTGCCGGCCTGCTCGGCGATCGCACGCACGGCGGCGACGGCGCGGCCCCGGCGATCGGCGAGCTCGGTGCGGGAGGCCCGCTGGATGCCCCGGATCAGTGCGCTGCGCACGGGCCGGCCGGGCAGGGCATCGCCGAGGCCCGCGATCTGGCCCTCGTAGGCCATGACGCCGTCGAGCACGAAGCCGGGGCGCTCGACCACGATGCGGGCGAGGGCGGCCAGCTGCTCGGGCGTGTGCAGCGGGCTGCGCCGCACGCCGAGGTGGCCGAGCACGGGCGACTTCCAGCTGGCATCGAGTTCGAGGGCGACACGGATGCTCGGCCGCGAGCCCGGCGCCGCCACCGCGTCGATCAGATCGAGGTGGGCGACATCGTCGATCATGAGCGTCACGCGCGCGGCCAGCTGCTCGTCGGCGACGAGCCGCGCGATGGCCGCGCGATCGGTCGAGGGGTAGCCCACCACGACATCGGCGATGCCGCTGCCGCCGCGGCCGTTGTCGCCGTCGTCGTCGCCGCCGTCGCGGGTGCGCGGGCTGGCGAGCCACAGGGCCTCGGGCAGCGTGTAGGCGAGCACGCCCGCGAAGCCGGGGCGCGCGAGCACGGCCTCGAGCACACCGCGCACACGGATCGACTTGCTCGCCACCCGGATCGGCACGCCCCCGGCGCGCCGCACCAGGTCGGCGGCGTTGTAGGCGAGCGCCGCGCGGTCGATGACACCGAACGGCGGGTCGAGCGGCGCGGTGGCGGCGCTGAGGCGCGGCCAGTGCTCGGCGGGGTCGGCACCCGGGCGCTCGGCAGCGGCGTCGTCGAGACGCAGGAGGGCTGCAGCGGTCACGGCGCCAGTCTAGGGAGCAGGCACGAGCAGGTCGGCCGCGACCGTGCGGTCGATCGTGCACTGCCCGAGCACGCGCGTGCCGACGTACACGACGGCGGTCTGTCCGGGTGCGACCCCGAGCAGCGGCTCGAGCGGGCGCACGACGAGCTCGCCGTCGGCGACGAACGCGGATGCGGGCACCGGGTCGGCGTGCGCGCGCACCTGCACGTGGCAGGCGAACGGGAGCATCGCATCCGCACCGGGCTCGGCACCGGCGTCGCGGGTGGTGACGCCGCTCGCGACCGGGTCGGCGCCGGCCCACGTGTAGCGGGCCCCGGCGAGCTCGGCGATCGCGAGCGCCTCGCGCGGGCCGACCACGACCTCGTTGGTGCGCGGGCGCACCTCGAGCACGAAGCGCGGCCGGCCGTCGGGGGCGGGCACACCGAGGTTGAGGCCTCGCCGCTGACCCACCGTGAAGCTCGTCGCGCCGTCGTGCTCGCCGACCTTCGCGCCGTCGCGGTCGACGATCGCGCCGGTCGCGGGAGCGATGCGGTCGGCTAGCCAGCCGCGGGTGTCGCCGTCGGGGATGAAGCAGATGTCGTGGCTGTCGGGCTTCTGCGCCACGGTCAGACCGCGCTGCTCGGCCTCGGCGCGCACGACCGCCTTCGACGGGGTCGTGCCGAGCGGAAACCACGCGTGCGCGAGCTGCTCGGTCGTCAGCACGCCGAGCACGTACGACTGGTCTTTCGCCTCGTCGCTCGCCCGGTGGAGCTCACGGCCGTGCGGGCCCTCGACGATGTGCGCGTAGTGCCCGGTGACGACCGCGTCGAACCCGAGCGCGAGCGCCTTCTCGAGCACCGCCGCGAACTTGATGCGCTCGTTGCAGCGCATGCACGGGTTCGGAGTGCGGCCGGCGGCGTACTCGCTGATGAAGTCGTCGACGACGTCGGCGCGGAAGCGCTCGCTGAAGTCCCAGACGTAGAACGGAATGCCGAGCTTCTCGGCTGCCCGGCGGGCGTCGAGGCTGTCTTCGATCGTGCAGCAGCCGCGGCTGCCGGTGCGCAGGGTGCCCGGCATGCGGCTGAGCGCCAGATGCACGCCGACGACCTCGTGGCCCGCATCCACCGCGCGCGCGGCGGCGACGGCGCTGTCGACGCCGCCGCTCATCGCTGCCAGAACCCGCACCCCTCCAGGGTACGCGGGCCGCCGTCGGAGCAACGACGGAGACAAGAGGTGTTCCACACGAGGTCGTGCGGATCTCGAGTGTGGAACCGGCCCGTCTCCGTCGTTGCTCCGAGCCCGGGGCGTCAGCGGCCGAGGCGGGGGGTGCGGGCGGCGAGCCCCGCGGCCTGCGCGCGCTCGACGGCAGCCGGCAGGGCGTCGAGCAGCGCGTCGACGTCGGCCTCGGTCGTCGAGGGCCCGAGCGTGATGCGCAGGGCCCCGCGCGCCTCGGCCTCGCTCAGCCCCATCGCGAGCAGCACGTGACTCGGCTCGGGAACCCCGGCCTGGCAGGCCGACCCGGTCGAGACGGCGATGCCCGCCGCGTCGAGCAGCATCAGCAGCGAGTCGCCCTCGGCATCGGGCACGGTCAGGTGCAGGGTTCCGGGCAGGGCGAGCGCGTCGAGCGCGGCGGCGCGCGCCGGGTCGGTCTCGACTGCGGCCGCGCCCGCGGCGCCGCGCAGCACGGCCTGCGGCACCCGGTTCCGGATGCCCTCCGCCAGCCGCGCGCGCAGCATCCGCTTGCGCTGCGCCCGCTCGGCGAGCTCGGCGTGCGCGAGCTCGGCCGCGACGGCGAAGGCCTCGGCACCCGCGGCGTCCATGGTTCCCGAGCGCCCACGCTGCTGGCTGCCGCCGTGCAGCAGCGGAACCACCTCGGCCCCGCGCCGCAGCACGAGCGCCCCGACCCCGACGGGGCCGCCCACCTTGTGGGCCGAGATCGAGACCGCCGACACCCCGTGCGGCAGGGGAGACAGCGCGACCTGCCCGTAGGCCGCGATCGCGTCGACGTGCACGGGCACGCCGACGGCCGCGGCGAGCGCGGCGGCCTCGGCGACCGGCTGCAGCGTGCCCACCTCGTTGTTCGCCGCGAGCATCGTGAGCAGGGCGACCCCCGAGCCGTCGCCGAGCGCGTCGGCGAGGTCGTCGAGCCGCAGCGCTCCGAGGGCGTCGACCTCGAGCCAGCGCAGCTCGGCGCCCTCGTGGGCGGCGAGCCATTCGACGGCGTCGAGCGCCGCGTGGTGCTCGGTGCGCGGCACGAGGATGCGGGCCGGGGCGGCGGAGCCCGCCGAACCCGCGGGCAGCGCGCCCGAGCGCCGCATCCAGTACAGCCCCTTGATCGCGAGATTCACGGCCTCGGTGCCGCCGCCGGTGAACGTGACCTCGATGGGGTCGACGCCGAGGGTTGCGGCGATGCGCGACCGGGCGTCATCGACGAGGGCCCGGGCCCGCTGACCGGCCGAGTGGATCGACGACGGGTTGCCCACCACCTCGAGCGCCGACAAGTAGGCCGACCGCACGGCGGGAGGCATCGGAGAGGTCGCGGCGTGATCCAGATAGATCATGAACGGCACCTCCCTCGCGGTGCCCTAGCCTAAAGCGCATGCCCGCGAACGACCCCTTCGAGCGCCTGGGCGTCACCCGCAGCGGCGCGACCGGCGGCAGCGATACCGGCACCGGCGAGATCCGCGTGTTCTCGGCGAACGCGACCGCGGTCGAGCTGTGCGTGCTCGACGCCGACGACCCCGACTGGGTGGCCGAGACCGTCGACCTCGAGCCCACGCCCGAGGGCGTCTGGCACGGCGCGAGCGCCGCGCTGGTTCCCGGCGCCCGGTACGCCCTGCGGGCCGACGGGCCCACCGGCCCCCGCCATGACTTCGACCGCGAGCGGCTGCTGCTCGACCCCTACGCGCGCGGGCTCGCCCGCACCCCCGACGGCGCCTGGCGGTCGTACGTGCAAGACGAGACCTTCGACTGGGGAGCGAGCGTCAAGCCGCGCGTGCCGCGCGACCGCGTCGTGCTGTACGAAGCGCACGTCAAGGGCCTGACCAAGCTGCTGCCCGAGCTGCCGGAGGAGCTGCGGGGCACGTATGCGGGGCTCGCGCATCCCGCCACCATCGACTACCTGCTCGACCTCGGCGTCACCACCATCGAGCTGCTGCCGATGCACCAGTTCGTCAGCGAGCAGCGCCTGCAGGGGCAGGGGCTCGTCAACTACTGGGGCTACAACACGCTCAACTTCTTCACCCCGCACGCCGCCTACGCCACGCGCGCCGCGCAGTTCGGCGGCACCGGCGCCGTGCTGCGCGAGGTCAAGGGCATGGTCAAGCTGCTGCACGAAGCCGGCCTCGAGGTCGTGCTCGACGTCGTGTTCAACCACACCGCCGAGGAGGGCCCCGACGGCCCCACCACGAGCTTCCGCGGACTCGACGCCGCCACGTACTACCGGCAGACCGCCGAAGGCGCCTACATCGACACCACCGGCTGCGGCAACACCCTCGACTTCTCGCAGCCGGTCGCGCAGCGCCTCGTGCTCGACGCCCTGCGGTACTGGGCGAATGACGTGCAGATCGACGGGTTCCGCTTCGACCTCATGGCGACGCTGGGGCGGGATGCGGGTGCCGAGTTCGACCCCGAGCACCCGCTGCTGCGGGCCATCCTCGACGACCCGGCGCTGCAGGGCGTGACGATGATCTCCGAGCCGTGGGACGTCGGGATGGGCGGCTGGCAGGTCGGCCGATTCCCGGCCGGGTACCACGAGTGGAACGACGGGTTCCGCGACCGGGCGCGCGCGTTCTGGCTCACCGACGTGGGTGCGGCACGGGCACACGGCAGCGCGCCGGAAGGCATCGGATCCCTCGCCCGCCGCATCACCGGCAGCGCGCACGTGTTCGCCGCCGAGCGGG
>JAIXXG010000053.1 GCA_027490915.1 Microbacteriaceae bacterium | reverse complement strand
CGACGCGCAGCTCGGCGACGTAGAGGCCCACCGTGTCGGTGTCGGCGCCAGCCCAGTCGACGCGCACGCGGCCCGTGACTGCGTCCGTCACCACTGCGGCCCTGTCCACCTTCAGCGCGCCCACGGTGCCCTTCAGCCGCATGCGGAACTGCACCGAACGCCCCGTGAGGTCGATGGGCCGGCGCTGGCCCGGGTTGTCCGGGTCGGGCTCGAGGAGCTGCGCGAAGAGGCTCGGCCCCAAGTCGCCCTGCTTCAAGGTGAAGTCAGCCATCGGTGTCCTCCAGGACGAGTGTTGTAGCGCGCGCGGGCAGTCCGGCCCCGGTGTTGCCGCCGGCCAGGCGAGCGGACGATGTCGACGCGCCCACGTCTGCGGCGGTGGCCGACAGGCCGACGACAGCCCGAGAGGGCGCCGCGTTCTCGAGCCGCGTCACCACCCGCACGCGAAGCTGGGCGCCTGCGCTGCCCGCCGCCTGCAGCGTGGGTACCGGGGTGACGGCGGCCACCTGCCCCACGCTGCCCTGCCCGGTGACAACGGGGGTGCCCGACGCGGCCAGGGTTGGCGTCGGCGTGGTGGCGTTGACGGTGCCGCTGGTGCCGCCGCCCCCGCCGCCCGTGCCGAACAGCTCGAGCTTCAGCCAGCACGTCAGCGCCGACACGTCACGCCTCGTCGAACTCGGCCGCCGGCAGAATCGCCGTGCCGTAGCCGGGGAACTCCACCACCAGCCAGGGCACGCCGTCGCGCAGCTCCTCGGCGCGCACCTCTCCCGGGCCGGTGGCGAGCGTCACCACCTCGTCGTGCTGCGGAGCGCTGGGCCTGATGGTGACGAGCATCGAAACCTCACGTGTAGAAGATGGCGACACTCATATCCGCCGCGGTGAGCGCGCCCGTGTCCGCCACTGCAATGCCGGTGGTGAGGTGGTACGCGATGCCCGTGCTGCAGCGAATGCCGAAGGGGCCGCAGTCCACCGTCACCGTCTGCCCCGCCGGCACCAGCACCGTCATGACGGGCGTCGTCGTGCCCGGCGTCGGCGCCGTCGCCAAGTTGCACAACTTGAAGTACCTCGGGCCCGCCGAGGCGTTGCTCAACACGATGGTGTTGATGTTGCCCGCGCTCGTCTTCACGCTGGTCGCGTTGGTGCCCGCGGCCGCGATGAGGTGATGCGTCGTCGAGGCGCCCTGGGCCGCGTCCTGAACGAGACGCACGCCGCCGATGGTGTTGGTGCCCGCGGGCGTCGCCGGCAGCGTGCCCACCGTCACCGTCGGCGTCACCGGGAACGCGACGGGCAGCGGCGCGGCGTTCCCCGTCGGGCGGAACCCGGCGATGTACGTCGCCACGTTGGTGGTGTCCTCGACGGCGACGAAGCCGATGGTCCACGTCGTCGACGACGCGGGCGCGGCCGTTCCGTTGAAGCTCCACACGTAGAGGAAGAGCTCGACGTCGTCGTCCGGCAGGTTCTCGATGCGGTGCGCGCGCGTGGCGAAGTTGGGCGTGGCGCTCGACGCCACCAACGAGTCGCTCCAGTACGCGTTCCGCCCGTCGACCGCCGTCTGCATCACGTGGCCAGGCGAAACCGTCGTGTTGATGGTGGCCGTCGTGTCGGCCGAGGCCCACCCGCGGCGCTGCGCGTCCACCGCGGCGTTGGTGGCCGTGACGCCCGTGTACAGCGTGCGGTACCAGTTCCACCCGAAGAGGTCGACAGTGCAGCTCCCCGAGGCCGGCCACCCCGCGACGGTGAACGTGATGGTGTCCACCGTCGGCACCGAGGCGATGGCGTAGCGCCCCGGCACTCCCGCAGCGCCCGAGATGGCACCGACGAACATCGACTGCCCGACGTTGGCCGCGGTGAAGCCGTGCGCCGGCCGCGTGACGGTGATGCTCGTCGCGCTGTTAATGGTGCACGCGAGGCCCTCGCCGATGCGGTCTGCCATCAGCACGGCGAAGTTGTTGTTCGCGATTCGCTGGCTGAGGATGGTTCGGTGCCGCTGAATGAAGGCGCCGCGGAAGCTCGCGACGCTGCGCGCGAGAAACTCCGCGTTCGTCGACGTGCCCGCGGCGATGACGAGGTTCGACGCCGACTGCGAGACGGTGACGCCCGTGCCGAGGCGACGCTGCGTCAGTTCCGCAGACAGCAGCCCGCTCCCGACGTCCGCGAAGCCGACGCTCCACACGTCGATGGGCGTCTGCCGCATCACGAGGGCGTTGTCGTTGGCCAGCGGACCCGTCGTGCGCGTCACCACGTCCTGCACGCGCACGGGCAGCGGGTTGGCCGCCGACACGTCCCCGTCGTTGACGCCATCGGCGCCGATGACGAGCTTGCTGCGAGGGTACTGCACGCCGCCGATGTCGTCGGTGGCGAGCGTCTCGCCGCCGGCGCCCGGGTTGGCAACGACGTTGTCCGCCATGGCTTACCCGCCCTCGGTGACGACGAAGGAGGTCACCTGCACGGGCTGGCCCGCGGTGATGGCCGTGGTGACGAGCTACAGGTCGCCACCGCCGCCGGTCACCGTCACGTCGCCGTCGGTGACGGTGGTGGTGCCCGCCGAGTTGACGAGGCGGAACCAGGTCGCGGTGCCCGACAAGTTCGCGCTGGAGTCTTGGGTGATGGCGTTGGCCGTCAGGACGCCGCCCGTGGCCGCCGGCGCGAAGGGAGAGCCGCACGTCAGCTCGGCCAGCAGCGTACCCGTGGGCGCGGCGTCGGCGTTGGCTGGGCGCGTGCCGCTGTAGATGCGCAACAGCGCACCGCTGCCCGCGCGCGCCGAGATGGTGTCGGCGCGGGTATTGCGGAACGCTGCGGGGAACGTCAGTGCCATGTCACTTCTCCGAGGGTGGAAGGGTGGGGCGCCGAGCGGCGAAGGACTCCGCGACGCGGCTGCCGTGCGCCGACGCCACGACGGTGACGATGGCGATGCAGTACTCGCCGAAGCCCGCCGCCGTGCCGGCGACGTGCACGACGAAGACGAAGACGAACGTCAAGACCGCGATGGCGATGAGCGCGAGGTGGAGCTTCGTCGAGGCCCAGCCACTGCGAGGTGTCGTCATTCACCACTCCAGGGAGACGGAGGCGCCGGCCGCGCCCACGGTGTTGACCCACGCGCCCGCCGAGACGCCGCCCACGATGCGCCGCTCGAGCGACGCGCCCAGCACGAGGGGCCCGGCCAAGGGCGCGAGCGGCTCCCGCAGCGACGCCCCGACGAGCACGCCCACCCGCCAGTCAGGCCGGAGGGTGGTGGTGCTCGAGCTGGCTGCCTCGGCCTTGCCGCTGCTCTCCGACGTCTTCCCGAGGTCGACGAGCTCGCGCGTGTCGGCCTTCGTCGTGGTGAGGCGCTTCTCGCGCACCTCCCCCTCGGGGCTGACGACGCGGTCGACGTACACCACGCGCTCCTCGGCCTTCGCGCGCCGGGTGACCACCTTCTCGACGATGCGGTCCTTCCACACCACCTTCTCGACCTCGCGCACGTCCGTCTTCACCGGCGCGGTGAAGCGCCCCGCCGAGAACGCAGCCGCAGCCGTGCCCACGAGGGCAACGGCCATGACGACGCGCTGGCGGGCCTCGGGCGTCACGGAGTTGGGTCGATCGTGATGGTGATGTGGTGTGGGCCCCGGCCCGCGTTCTTCAGCTTCTCGAAGAGGTCGTCGAAGGCCAGCTTCGACTCGTGCACCTGGTCGACGGTGCGGCGGCGCCCCGGCAGGAGGCACCCCTCGGTGTGGTCGGCGTGGTTCCCCGGGTGAATCCGAATGCCCTGGAAGCCGGGCACGTTCATCACGAGCGGCAGGTCGCGCTTGAAGCGCGGTGACGGCGTGATGCGCACCTCGTACCGCCCGCAGGGGATGGCCGTCTGCCCGTACACCTTGGGCTCCGGCGGGGGCCGGTAGCGGTCCTCGAGGATGAAGCACTCGAACTTCCCATCGACGAACAGCTCGCCGATGGTCGACCGTGGGGTGAGCCAGCGACGCTTGAGAGCGAGCTCCATGGTGGGCACCCTACCGGTGCCATCCGAGGGCCGGCATCTACACGCGCGAGGGTGCGCGTGGATTCGGCCTCACTTCCGACGACGAAGCAGCGTCCGCAGCTCCACCACGTCCTTTTCGATGAGGGCCAGCCGCTCACCGTGGTTCTTGCTGATGCCGTCGATCCTCGCCTTCACCTCGGAGATGGACCCAGTCTGCGTCAGCAGCCTCTCGGTCATCACGCCGAGCTCCTTCTCCATCTTCGTGACGATGGCCAGCACTGAGTCGAGCTTGTTCTTCTCGGCCTTCTCGGCCTCGTCGACAGCCTTTTCGGCCTTGCTGAGACGGCCCAAGACGAGCCACTTCCCGAACTCCCACAGGGCGACTGCTCCAGGGCCGACCGCGAGCGGAAGCACGTCCGACACGTCAGCCATGGCCGCCCTCGACGATGACGCTTCGTGGCTCGAGAATCTCCAGCACGCGCTTCGTGTTCTTGTCGATTCGCTCGAGCGACAGCCCCTGCGTGGTGGCTATGTCCGACAACCGCGACACCTGGTGAGCGAGCGTCGCGAGGAGGCGCGACGTCTCGCGTTGCACCTCGCGCAGGTCGGCGAGCTGCCTGTCGTGGTCGGTGAGACGCTCCCCGTGCTCCTCCAGCTTCGGGCCGTGCGTTTCCATCCGCTCCTCCAGCCGCCTGACTCGCGCCTCGAGGGCGTCCAGCCTCGCGTCACTCATGTTCACTGCGTCCCGATGATGATGAACCGGAGCTCGCCGGTGGTGGTGTTGAAGTTGACAGCCGCACCGCCACCATCCTCGACGAGGACGCGGTACGGCGAGCTCCCGCTCCCCACCGGAACGCGCATCACCCACGCGCCAGCGCCGACGTTGCCGACGATGATGGCGTACCCGGTGAGGGCCTGCGAAAGCGTGATGTCGATTTGCCCGTTGGCCGGACTCGCGCAGCTCGCCACGTTGAAGCAGGCCGCCGCAACGATGGCCGGAGCGGCCGACGTCCACGTGATGCGGCCGTAGGCCTTGACGATGTTGTTCGCCACCAGGCTGTTGGTGAAGCCCTCGGTGTTGGGCGCGTTCCCCGACGAGAGGCGCAGGTGCCCGGTGGTGATGTCCACCGCTCGGTTGGCGCGACCGGTGCCGTTGAGAAAGCGCCCGCCGGACGCGCCAGCCTGGCCGTTGCCGTCGCCGACGACGCCCGCGCCTGTCGCGCCGATGGCACCGATGCGGCCATACACACCGTCAGCACCGACGCCGTTGGCGAGCCCCTCGACGCCCCGGTACAAGTCGGATCGCCCGAAGACACCGACGCCCGTGGCCCCGTCGGCCGTCCCCGAGACGCCGGTGTTGCCGGCGCCGCTGTTGGCAACACCCTGGACGCCAGCAGTACCACCGCCGCCCGCTGCCGTGCCGAAGACACCGGCGCCCGTCCCGCTGCCAGTGCCTCGGACGCCGTGCGCAGTGCCGGCGCCGCTCCCGAAGAAGTCACCGCCGACGCCGTTGGTGGCGCCGCCGGTGCCCATGACGCCGGCACCCGTCCCGTTGCCCGTGAAGCGCCCCCCCATCGCGTTGACGACGGTCGCCGCGTTGTTGAAGTTGGCGAGGAGCGCCCTCTCCTGAAGAAACTGCAGGAAGTTGGCCAGCGTCTGCGCCGCGGTGTTGTTCGACGCCGCAGTCAGCGAGTCCCCATCGACGGGGTTGGTGACGCTGACGGGTTGGTTGGCAGTGATGCCGGCACTGTTGCCGTTGTAGACGATGGGCATGGTGGCCTCTCTTCCTTAATCGGGAGTCCAGATGGTGGTGGTGCCGCCCCACGTGAGGCCGGGCTGGCCCCACGTCTGTGTGGAGGGGAAGCCCCAAACGTTGCCCTGCACCACCACCATGTCCTCGAAGATGGCGTGGCCGGGCTTCCACTGCTTCACCAGGCGGCGAAGGGTGTTCACCTCGTCGCTGCCGTTGCTCGGCGGCGTCGGCACCCACGAGGGCGGCAGGGGCGACACGAAGAGGACGCGGAAGCCGTTCCAGAAGCCTGAGGGCATCACGTCGCCCGCCAGGGTCGTCACCACGTTGCCGCTGATGTCGAGGGTGTGCGCTCGTCCCGTGCCCGTGACGAGCACCACCGACGTGTACCCGGCGAAGGCCAGGGCCCGAAGCACGCCCGTCGGCGTCCCCGCCCAGGGCCACACGTCCCACGCACCGCGCAGGCGCGCACGCCACGCGGCCTCCGTCTCGGTGATGCCGCGCTCGAGCCCGCCCCTGTCGCCGCCGATGCGCGTGAGGGCGTCGAGGGGCGCCTCGGCCGGGAAGCGTGCCTTCACCGACTCGCGGAGCCGCAGCTCGAGCCCGTCCTTCGCGTCGCCCACCCCGCGCAGCCACGCTTCGCCCGCGCCTTGACGCAGCCACGGCGGGGCCAGCTCGGCCTGGTAGTCCTGCCACCGAATGGGCGCGGTGACGACGGTGCCCTCCGACGGCACTGGAGGCGTGGGCGGCGAGCTGGGCGTCAGGCCGGGCATGGCTTCCTCAGACGACGACGACGGAGAGGGTGAGAGTGGGGACGGCCACTTGCGTCGGCGTCAGCGGCACGTCGGCGCCTGGCGCGGACACCGTGACGTTGCGGACGCCCGCGGGGCCCATGAGGGCCTCGAT
>JAIXXG010000128.1 GCA_027490915.1 Microbacteriaceae bacterium | reverse complement strand
GCCGACATCACCGATCAGCTCGTGCGCGAGGGCGCCGACACCGCCGAGCTGCTCGCCGGTCGCTCGGCGGCGGGCAAGCCTCGCGCGGCAACGCCCGCCATCCGCCGCGAGGGGCTCGCGGCCGCGGGTGCGACCGAGCTCGAGTCGATCATCGCCGACCTGACGGCCCAGATGCTGGCCGCGGCCGACGAGCTCAAGTTCGAGCTGGCCGCGCGGCTGCGTGACGAGGTGCAAGACCTCAAGAAAGACCTGCGGGGCATGATCGAGGCCGGCCACGTGCGCTGATGCGGCGCTGAGGCGCGCTGGCGGCCCCGCCGGGCCTCGGGATGCTGTCAGACCCCGCACCTAGAATGACGAGAGTGTCGTCCACCCCCCTCGAAGCCGCTCCGCACCTGAGTGTGCGCGGCGCCCGTGTCCACAACCTTCGTGACGTCGATCTGGTGATCCCGCGCGATGCCCTCGTGGTGTTCACGGGCCTGTCAGGCTCGGGCAAGAGCTCCCTCGCGTTCGACACGATCTTCGCCGAGGGGCAGCGCCGGTACGTCGAGTCGCTCAGCGCCTACGCCCGGCAGTTCCTCGGGCAGGTCGACCGCCCCGACGTCGACTTCATCGAGGGCCTCAGCCCCGCGGTGTCGATCGACCAGAAGTCCACGAATCGCAATCCGCGGTCGACCGTCGGCACGATCACCGAGATCTACGACTACATGCGCCTGCTGTGGGCGCGGGTGGGCATCCCGCACTGTCCGGAGTGCGGGGAGCGCATCCAGCGGCAGACGGTGCAGCAGATCGCCGACGAGCTCATCGAACTGCCGGAGGGCACGCGGTTCCAGGTTCTCGCGCCCGTCGTCAGCCAGAAGAAGGGCGAGTTCGTCGACCTGTTCCGCGAGCTCGCCGGCGCCGGCTACGCCCGCGCCATCGTCGACGGCGAGCAGATCCAGCTCAGCGAGCCGCCCGCGCTCAAGAAGCAGAACAAGCACGACATCGCCGTCGTGGTCGACCGGCTCGTCGCGAAGCCCGACGCCCTCACGAGACTGACCGACTCGCTGGAGACCGCGTTCGGGCTCACGGACGGTCTCGTCGTGATCGACTTCGTCGACCGGGAGGCCGGCTCGCCCGACCGAGCGCGCACCTTCAGCGAGAAGCTGAGCTGCCCGAACCGGCACCCGCTGCAGCTCACCGAGATCGAGCCGCGCACCTTCTCGTTCAACGCTCCGTTCGGCGCGTGCCCGGTCTGCTCGGGTCTCGGCACCCGCATGGCGGTCGACGTGGAGCTGCTGATCGGCGACCCCACGCTGAGCATCAACGAGGGAGTCATCCTGCCCTGGAACCAGCAGGGCAAGGGGCTCTACAGCTACTTCCAGAAGCTGCTCTCCGGTCTCGCGCGCGACCTCGACTTCTCGCTCGACACCCCCTGGGGCGAGCTCGAGCAGAGCGTGCAGGAGGCCATCCTGCTCGGCAACGACTTCGAGGTGCGGGTGAAGTGGCGCAACCGGTACGGGCGCGACGTCACCTATTCCACCGGGTTCGAGGGCGTCATCCCGTACATCGAGCGCAAGTACGCCGAGGCCGACAGCGACTGGGCGCAGCAGCGGTTCGCGGAGTACCTCCGCGAGGTGCCGTGCCCGGAGTGCGGGGGAGCGCGCCTGAAGCCCGAGGTGCTCGCCGTCACGGTCGACGGCCGCAGCATCTCCGAGGTCGCCGAGCTCAGCCTGCTCGACTCGTACGCGTTCATGCAGTCGATCACCCTCACCGAGCGCGAGGCCCTGATCGCCGCCGCGGTGCTCCGCGAGATCCGGGCGCGGCTCGAGTTCCTGCTCGAGGTCGGGCTCGGCTATCTCACCATGGCGCGCGCGGCGGGCTCGCTCTCCGGCGGCGAGGCGCAGCGCATCCGTCTGGCGACGCAGATCGGCTCCGGCCTCACGGGCGTGCTGTACGTGCTCGATGAGCCGTCGATCGGCCTGCACCAGCGCGACAACCGTCGGCTCATCGACACGCTCGTCAAGCTCAAGAGCCTCGGCAACACCCTCATCGTGGTCGAGCACGACGAAGACACCATCCGCACGGCCGACTGGGTGGTCGACATCGGCCCCGGAGCGGGCGAGCACGGCGGTCGGGTCGTCCACTCGGGCTCGTACGCCGCGCTCATCGAAAACCCGGCGTCGATCACCGGCGACTACCTCGCTGGCCGCCGCCGCGTCGTCGATTCGGTCGCGCGACGCCCTATCGATCCCGATCGCACGTTGACGGTGGTCGGCGCGCGGGCCAACAACCTCCGCGACGTCACCGTCGACTTCCCCCTCGGGGCCTTCGTGGCCGTGACGGGCGTGAGCGGCTCGGGCAAGTCGTCGCTCGTCAACGACATCCTCTACAAGGTGCTCGCCAACCGTCTCAACGGTGCCCGGCAGGTTCCGGGCAAGCACCTCCGCGTCACAGGGCTCGAGCACCTCGACAAGGTCGTCCACGTCGATCAGGCGCCCATCGGCCGCACCCCGCGCTCGAATCCGGCGACCTACACGGGCGTGTTCGACCGCATCCGCGCGCTGTTCGCCGAGACGGTCGAGGCGAAAGCCCGCGGGTACCAGCAGGGTCGCTTCTCGTTCAACGTGAAGGGCGGGCGATGCGAGAACTGCGCGGGCGACGGCACCATCAAGATCGAGATGAACTTCCTGCCCGACGTCTACGTCGCGTGCGAGGTCTGCGGGGGTGCTCGCTACAACCGCGACACCCTCACCGTGCACTACAAGGGCAAGAACATCGCCGAGGTGCTCGACATGCCGATCGAGGAGGCCGCGGAGTTCTTCGAGCCCATCTCGGCCATCCATCGCTACCTCAAGACGCTCGTCGATGTCGGGCTCGGCTACGTGCGGCTCGGGCAGAGCGCGACGACGCTCTCGGGCGGTGAGGCGCAGCGCGTCAAGCTCGCGACCGAGCTGCAGAAGCGGTCGAACGGGCGCAGCGTCTACGTGCTCGACGAGCCGACCACCGGTCTGCATTTCGAGGATGTCCGCAAGCTCCTGCTCGTGCTCAACGGTCTCGTCGACAAGGGCAACACGGTCATCGTGATCGAGCACAATCTCGACGTGATCAGCGCGGCCGACTGGGTCATTGATCTCGGGCCGGAAGGAGGCTCCGGGGGAGGCCAGGTCATCGCGACCGGCACCCCGGAGGACATCGCGCGGGTCGACGCCAGCCACACGGGCGCGTTCCTGCGCGAGCTGCTGGCGGACGCCGCTGGGCGAGCCGCGGGGCGCTGACGTGGCTCCGCGGGAGGAGTGGCGCCCGAAGCGGGGCGAGATCCCGACCGACCCTGGCGTCTACCGGTTCCTCGACGCGAACGGCCGGGTGCTCTACGTCGGCAAGGCGAAGAATCTGCGCGGCCGCCTGAGCAATTACTTCCAACCGCTGCACAGCCTGCACGAGCGCACGCGCCGCATGGTGACGACGGCGCAGGGCGTCGAGTGGACGGTCGTCGGCAGCGAGCTCGAGGCGCTGTCGCTCGAGTACACCTGGATCAAGGAGTTCGCCCCGCCGTTCAATGTGAAGTTCCGGGACGACAAGACGTACCCGTACCTCGCCATCACGCTCGCCGAGCGGGTGCCCCGCGTGCTGATCACCCGTAACCGGAAGCTCGCGGGCGCCCGCTACTTCGGCCCGTACACGAAGGTCTGGGCGGTGCGCGAGACGGTCGACCTCATGCTCAAGGCGTTCCCGATGCGGTCGTGCAGCACGGCGACCTACGATCGGGCGCACCGCACCGGGCGGGCGTGCCTGCTGGGAGACATCGGCAAGTGCGCGGCGCCCTGCGTCGGCCGTGTGACCCCCGAGCAGCATCGGAGCATCGCCCTCGACTTCGCATCGTTCATGGCGGGCAACGATGAGAGCTACGTCCGCGGCCTGCGCACGGCGATGACCGCGGCGGCGAGAGACCTCGACTACGAGACCGCGGCGCGCCTGCGCGATCAGATCGGCGCCCTCGAGACCGTGCTCGCCAAGAGCGCCGTCGTGCTCGACGAGCAGACCGACGCCGACATCTTCGGCATCGCCCACGACGAGCTCGCGGCGGCTGTGCAGCTCTTCCTCGTCCGCGGCGGTCGCATCCGCGGGGTTCGCGCCTGGGTGGTCGATACCGAGCTCGACGTGACCATCGGCGACCTCGTCGACTCGGTGCTGCAGAACGCCTACGACGATGCCGACCCGCCCGCGCGCGAGGTCATCGTGCCGGCGGTTCCCGACGACGTCGCGGCGCTGCAGGAGGTGCTCTCGGAGCGCCGCCGAGCAGCGGGGGAGCGCGGTGCCGTGACCGTGAAGACCGCCCAGCGCGGCCAGAAGGCCGCCCTCGCCGAGACCGTGGCGACTAACGCCGCCGGCGCACTGCAGCAGTACAAGACGCGCCGCAGCGGCGACTTCACCGCCCGGTCGCAGGCCCTCACCGACATCCAGGAGGCCCTCGAGCTGGCCGAGGCGCCTCTCCGGCTCGAGTGCTTCGACGTGTCCCACTTCGGCGGCAGCAACCCGGTGGCCTCCATGGTCGTGTTCGAAGACGGCCTGCCCCGCAAAGACCAGTACCGCACCTTCGCGATCACGGATGCGCGCGACGACACCGACGCCATCTACCAGGTGCTCCGCCGCCGCCTCGCGTACCTCCGCGACGAGGTGGCCGGGCCCGCACCGACGGCATCCGATGACGGCACGCCTCCCGCGCGCAAGGCGTTCCACTACCGACCCGGCCTGCTCGTGATCGACGGCGGCCAGCCGCAGGTCGCCGCCGCCGCTCGCGCGCTGCGCGACGAGGGGCTCACCGACATCGCCGTCTGCGGCATCGCGAAGCGACTGGAGGAGGTGTGGTTGCCCGACAGCGACTTCCCCGTCATCCTGCCGCGGTCCTCCGATGCCCTCTTCCTCCTGCAGCGCCTCCGCGACGAGGCTCATCGGTTCGCGCTCCGGTACCAGACCCGCACGCGATCCCGCGATATCCGCACGGTGCTCTCGGGAATCCCCGGGCTGGGTCCCGCGCGCATCCGCGAGCTGCTGAGCCATTTCGGGTCGGTGACGCGCGTGCGGGCGGCAGACGAGGAGGCTCTCGCGCAGGTGCCGGGCATCGGCCCCACCATGGCCGCTGCCATCCACCGTGCTCTCCGGGACGGCGGGTAGGCTGAAGGCCCCGAACGAGGACGACCACAGATGCCTGAATCCGTCGCGCACGACGTGCTGATCGTCACGGGCATGTCCGGTGCCGGCCGTTCGACCGTCGCCAATGCCCTCGAGGACCTCGGCTGGTACGTCGTCGACAACCTCCCGCCGCAGATGCTGCGCCCGCTCGTCGACCTCGCGGTGCATCCTGGCAGTGCGCTCCCGCGCATCGCCGCCGTGGTCGATGTGCGCGGGGGGCGTCTGTTCGCCGATCTCGCCGCGATCATCCGCGAGCTGCGCGAGCGCAGCAGCCTGCGCGTCGTCTTCCTCGAGGCGACGGATGCGGCGCTCGTGCGACGCTTCGAGCAGGTCCGGCGCCCGCATCCGCTGCAGGAGGGCGGCACACTGCTCGACGGGATCGCCCACGAGCGCGAGCGCATGATCGAGGTGCGCGAGCTCGCGGACATCATCATCGACACCACCGAGTTCAACATCCACCAGCTGGCGACGACCGTGACGGAGATCTTCTCCGCCCAGGGCTCCCCGGGGGTCAAGGTCACCGTCGAGAGCTTCGGGTTCAAGTACGGCACCCCGGCCGACGCCGACATCGTCGCCGACGCGCGGTTCCTGCCGAACCCGTACTGGCAGCCCGAGCTGCGGGCCTCGACGGGTCTCGACCCCGCGGTCAGCGACTACGTGCTCGCCCAGGAGGGCGCCGCGGAGTTCCTCGATTCCTTCGAGGCGATGCTCCGGCCGGTTCTGGCCGGCTACGCCCGCGAGAACAAGCGCCACGCCACGATCGCCATCGGCTGCACGGGCGGCAAGCACCGCTCGGTCGCCCTCGTGCAGCAGCTCGCCGATCGGCTCAGCCGGCTGCCGGCGCTGAGCGTGACCGTGAAGCACCGCGACCTCGGACGCGAGTAAGGTCGAAGGCTGAGCAACTCGACGAGGTGAAGGGACGACCGCCGTGGCATTGACCGCTGAGGTGAAGCACGAGCTCGCACAACTGGCGGTCACCAAGACCACGGTGCGTGCGGCGGAGCTCGCGACGATCCTCCGGTTCGCCGGCGGACTGCACCTCATCTCGGGTCGGGTCGCCGTCGAGGTCGAGCTCGACACCCCCGAGATCGCCCGTCGCGTGCGCCGCGATATCGCGGAGCTCTACGGCATGCGCAGCGATGGTTCCGTGCTCTCGCCGGGCGGCATCCGCAAGACTCCGGCGTACGTGGTGCGCGTTCTCGACGGCGGCGAGACCCTCGCGCGGCAGACGGGCCTCCTCGATGCCCGGCGCCGTCCGGTGCGCGGACTGCCCAACAAGCTCACCACGGGCTCGCGCGACGAGCTGGCCGCCGTCTGGCGCGGCGCCTTCCTCGCGCACGGCTCGCTGACCGATCCCGGGCGCTCGGCGGCCCTCGAGGTCACCTGCCCGGGCAACGAGTCGGCGATGGCGCTCGTCGGGGCTGCCGGGCGGCTCGGCATCGCCGCCAAGGCGCGCGAGGTGCGGGGCGTGCACCGGGTGGTGATCCGCGACGGCGAGAAGATCAGCGCGATGCTGCGGCTGATGGGTGCCGATGCCACCGTGACCGCCTGGGAGGAGCTCCGGGCGCGGCGCGAGGTGCGGGCCACGGCGAACCGGCTCGTGAACTTCGATGACGCCAACCTCCGCCGGTCGGCGCAGGCCGCGGTCGCCGCCTGCGCGCGGGTCGAGCGCGCCCTGGAGATCCTCGGGGACGACCTGCCTGAGCATCTGCGCTACGCAGGGCAGCTGCGCCTCGACCACCGCGACGCGAGCCTCGACGAGCTCGGGCACCATGCCGATCCTCCGATGACGAAGGATGCCGTCGCCGGGCGCATCCGCCGCCTGCTCGCCATGGCCGACAAGCGCGCCGAGCAGCTCGGCATCCCGGGCACCGATGCGAACCTGCCCGCCGACCTCGATCTCGACTGACTGTCGCGGCGGGATGCCCGCCGCCCGTCGATCGCGGGAACACGCTGGGCCTTCCGGCGGTTGGCCCCACTAGACTGACGCACCGTCAGCGCGGCCGCTGCTCGGCGGCCGGACGCCCCGATAACCGGAGGAGAGTTCACTCCCATGTCCGTCTACACCCTTCCCGAGCTCGGCTACGACTACGCCGCGCTCGAGCCGCACATCAGCGCTCGCATCATGGAGCTGCACCACTCGAAGCACCACGCGGCGTACGTCGCCGGGGCCAACGGCGCCCTCGAGGCCATGGCGGAGGCCCGAGCGACCGGCGCCTTCGCGAACATCAACCGGCTCGAGAAGGATCTCGCCTTCCACCTCGGCGGGCACATCAACCACTCGATCTTCTGGACGAACCTCTCACCCGACGGCGGCGACAAGCCGACGGGCGAGCTCGCCGCGGCCATCGATGAGTTCTTCGGCTCGTTCGACCAGTTCGTCGCCCACTTCACCGCCGCCTCGATGGGCATCCAGGGCTCCGGCTGGGGGGTGCTGAGCTGGGACCCGATCGGGCGCCGGCTGATCATCCAGCAGCTCTTCGACCAGCAGGGCAACACCGCGCAGGCGACGGTGCCGCTGCTGCAGCTCGACATGTGGGAGCACGCCTTCTACCTCGACTACGTCAACGTGAAGGCCGACTACGTCAAGGCGTTCTGGAACATCGTCAATTGGCAGAACGTGGCCGAGCGGTTCGCCGCGGCACGTTCGACGACGGACGGGCTCCTGCTACTGTCATAGCAGGCGTCGTGGCCGGGGCTGATGCCCCGGCCATCGTCTTTTCCGCACCACCCCTACCACCACCTCTACCACCACATCGGCGCCACCGTGCGCCGGAGCAACAGGAGCACCCGTGAGCGTGAAAGTCGGTATCAACGGATTCGGTCGCATCGGCCGCAACTACCTCCGGGCGGCTCTCGCCCAGGGCAGCGACCTCGAGATCGTCGCGGTCAACGATCTCTCGGACAACGCGGCCCTCGCCCACCTGCTGAAGTACGACTCGGTCGGCGGCCCGCTCGGCCACGACGTGTCGCACGACGGCGACTCGATCACGGTCGGCGGCCGCTCGATCCGGGTGTTCGAGGAGCGCGACCCGGCCGCCCTGCCGTGGGGCGACCTCGGCGTCGACATCGTCATCGAGTCGACCGGTCGCTTCACCAAGGCGGAGGATGCCAAGAAGCACATCGCCGGCGGCGCGAAGAAGGTTCTGATCTCCGCTCCCGCGACGGGCGATGACGCCACGATCGTGATGGGTGTGAACGAGGAGACCTACGACCCGGCGACCGACGTCATCATCTCCAACGCCTCGTGCACGACCAACTGCCTCGCGCCGCTCGCGAAGGTGTTCAACGATGCCTTCGGCATCGAGCGCGGCTTCATGATGACGGCCCACGCGTACACGGCCGACCAGAACCTCCAGGACGGCCCGCACGGCGACCTGCGTCGCGCCCGCGCGGCCGCGATCAACATCGTGCCCGCCTCCACCGGCGCCGCGAAGGCGATCGGCCTGGTGCTGCCCGAGCTCAACGGCAAGCTCAGCGGCTCGTCGTACCGCGTTCCCGTGCCCACCGGCTCGATCGTCGACCTGACCATCATCACCCCGGCCGAGGGCCTGACGGCGGAGACCATCAACGCCGCCTACCGCGCCGCCGCCGCCGAGGGTCGTCTCGCCGGGTACCTCCAGTACACGGAGGACCCGCTGGTGTCGAGCGACATCCAGCTGAACCCGCACTCGTCGATCTTCGACGCGCAGCTGACGAACGTGAGCGGCAACCTGGTCAAGGTCTCGGCCTGGTACGACAACGAGTGGGGCTACTCCAACCGTCTCGTCGACCTGACCGAGTACGTCGCGGCCCGCCTGTAGCGCGCCGCGTCGACCCACCGGAGGACTCCATGAGCCTGCGCTCCCTCGCGTCCCTCGGCGATCTCGCCGGTCGCCGCGTCATCGTCCGCTGCGACCTCAACGTGCCGCTCAAGGATGGCGCGGTGACCGACGACGGCCGCATCCGCGCCTCGATGCCGACGCTCCGCGCCCTCACCGGGGCCGGAGCCCGCGTCGTGGTGATCTCCCACCTCGGACGACCCGAGGGCGCCCCCGACGAGCGCTACAGCCTCCGAGCGGTCGCTGCGCGGCTCGCGGAGCTGCTGGGCGCTCCCGTCGCCTTCGCGACCGACACGGTCGGGTCGGCGGCGGCGGATGCGGTGGCCGGGCTCGCCGACGGCCAGGTCGCGGTGCTCGAGAATCTCCGGTTCAACCCGGGGGAGACCGCGAAGGACGCTGCCGAGCGTCAGGCGTTCGCCGACGAGCTCGCACGATTCGGCGATGCCCTGGTGTCGGACGGCTTCGGCGTTGTGCACCGCAAGCAGGCGAGCGTCTACGAGCTGGCCCAGACGCTACCGAGCGCCGCGGGCCTGCTGATCGCCGCGGAGACCGACGTGCTCGATCGTCTGACCGAGCGCCCCGAGCGCCCCTACACGGTCGTGCTGGGGGGCTCGAAGGTCAGCGACAAACTCGGTGTCATCGAGCACCTCCTGCCGCGGGTCGACCGCCTGCTGATCGGGGGAGGCATGCTCTTCACCTTCCTTGCCGCGCAGGGCCACAAGGTCGGGGCCAGCCTGCTCGAAGCCGACCAGCTCGACACGGTGCGCGGCTACCTCGCCACCGCGGCCGAGCGCGGCGTCGAGATCGTGCTGCCGACCGACGTCGTGGTCGCCGAGCGCTTCGCCGCCGACGCGCCGCACACGGTGCAGAGCGCGGGGGACATCGAGGGGGGCCCGGCGGGAGCATCCGGCATCGGCCTGGACATCGGGCCGGAGACCGCCGCCCGCTTCGCCGAGCTCGTCGCGTCGTCGACCACCGTGTTCTGGAACGGCCCCATGGGCGTGTTCGAGTTCCCGGCCTTCGCGGCCGGTACCCGGGCCGTCGCCGAGGCGCTCACCCGCGTCAGCGGCCTCGGCGTCGTCGGGGGCGGCGACTCGGCCGCCGCAGTGCGCGCGTTGGGCTTCTCCGATGACGATTTCGGCCACGTCTCCACCGGAGGCGGGGCGAGCCTCGAATTCCTCGAGGGCAAGAAGCTCCCCGGACTGGAGGTCCTCGGATGGCTGTGAGCCGCACCCCGCTCATCGCGGGCAACTGGAAGATGAACCTCGACCACCTGCAGTCGATCGCGTTCGTGCAGAAGCTCGCCTGGAGCCTGCGCGACGCGAAGCACGACCACAGCGAGGTCGAGGTCGCGGTCTTCCCGCCCTTCACCGATCTGCGCAGCGTGCAGACTCTCGTGACCGCCGACAAGCTCGAGCTGCGCTACGGCGGGCAAGACCTGTCGGAGCACGACAGCGGCGCTTACACGGGCGAGGTCTCCGGGGCGTTCCTCGCGGCCCTCGACTGCCGCTACGTCATCATCGGCCACAGCGAGCGGCGCCAGTATCACGGCGAGACCGACGAGTTGATCGCCCGCAAGACCGTCGCGGCCCTGCGGCACGGGCTCGTGCCCGTGGTCTGCGTCGGCGAGACCGCGGAGGACCTCGAGCAGCACGGCCCCTCCGCGGTGCCTGTCGCGCAGCTCGGTGTCGTTCTCGCGGCCCTGGATGCCGATGCCGATATCGTCGTGGCCTACGAGCCCGTCTGGGCCATCGGATCGGGCCAGGCAGCCACCCCCGAGCAGGCGCAGCAGGTCTGCGCCGCGCTGCGTGCCTCGATCGCAGAGGTGCTGGGCGAGGAGGCGGCGGGCCGCACCCGCATCCTGTACGGCGGCTCGGTGAAGGCGGCGAACATCGCGGGCTTCATGAAGCACAAGGACGTCGATGGCGCCCTGGTCGGCGGGGCGAGCCTCGACGTCGACGAGTTCTCCAGCATCGCCCGCTTCCCGAAGCACGTCGGCACCGCCTGACCCGACCAGAGCCCGCCGTCCGGTAGGCTTGCAGATCGTCCGACACGCGCGAGAGGTTCACCCCGTGGAAATCCTTCAGGTCGTGCTCCAGGTCATCCTGGGCATCACGAGCCTTCTTCTGACCCTCATGATCCTGCTGCACCGTGGTCGCGGCGGCGGGCTCTCCGACATGTTCGGCGGCGGCGTCACCTCCAACCTCGGCGCCTCCGGCGTCGCCGAGCGCAACCTGAACCGCATCACGGTGGTGCTGGCTCTCGTCTGGGTCAGCTCGATCGTCGTGCTCGGCCTGATCACGCGCTTCAGCGCGGTCTAGGGGGCGGCGACATGGTGTCAGGCGGCAGCGCCATCCGCGGGTCGCGCGTCGGCTCGGGCCCGATGGGCGAGCAAGACCGGGGAGTCCACGCCGAGCGCATCGCGATCTCGTACTGGGACGCCCTGGGCAACGAGACCGTGCGGTACTTCGCGGCGAACCTCCCCGAGGAGGAGATCCCCGAGATCATCGACTCGCCGTCGACCGGCCTTCCCGCCGGGCGCGACAAGAACAACCCGCCCCAGGTCGCGAAGAACGAGCCCTACAAGACGCATCTCGCGTATGTGAAAGAGCGGCGCACCGACGAGGAGGCCGCGCAGATCCTCGATGAGGCTCTGCTGAAGCTCCGTCAGCGCCGCGGCACGGCCTGACGCGAGCCTCCTGCGGACCCGCGGTCGGGACGAGCGCTGAGGCCTGCCCGCACTACGGTTGCCAGTCCGGCTGATCCATCGCGCCGGTCCAGTACTCGGTCGGGGCGATGAGCGATTCCGGCACCTCGGCCGACGCCGCCTCGTCGATGAACACCACGGTCCGTTCCCGCCCGCCGACCCCGGCAACGGGCACGTCCGCGGTCGCGGCGCCCGCGAGCGCCAGGCCGAGGGCAGCAGCCTTGTCCGCACCCGCGAGCACCAGCCACACCCGCTCGGAGCTGTTGAGCAGAGGGAGCGTGAGGCTCAGCCGCTCCGGGGGCGGCTTCGGCGAGTCGCGCACGGCGATGACGTCGGGTTCCGCGATCGTCGGTCCGGGGCGCTCGGGGAACAGCGAGGCGATGTGGCCGTCGGGCCCGACACCGAGGAACGTGATCGCGAACACCGGGAATGCACCGCCTCCGGCGCGCAGCAACTCATCCCGGTAGTGGGCGGCGGCCTCGTCGAGGGTCATCCACGAGTCGGACGCCGGCATGGTGTGGATGTTCTCGGCCGGGATCGCGAGGTGGTCGAGCAGCGCTGCTCGCGCCTGCCCCTCGTTCCGCTCCGGGTCTCCGGAGGGCACCCAGCGCTCGTCGCCCCACCACAGGTGCACGCGTGCCCAGTCGATGGCCGTGCACTGGTCGTGCGCCGCGATCGCCGCGAGCACGGCGATGCCCACGCTTCCTCCGGTGAGCACGACGTGCACCGCGGGGCGCTCGCGCAGCAGCCGCGTCGTCGTCGCCACGAAGCGGTCTGCCGCCTCGGCCGCGAGAGCATGCTTGTCGGGCAGGACGATGACGCGACGATCGATGCTCATGGTGGTGGGTGCCTCCCTGCGATGCCCGGTGTCAGCGCTGCGCGACAGTCGCGGCGCCGAACCCGCTGGCGAGCACGGCACCGAACTCGTCGTCGGGGTCGAGCCTACGCAGTTCTTCGGCGAGGCACTCGCGCAGCCCGCGGCGCGGCAGCGAGAGCTCGTGGTCTGGCTGCCCCGGCTGCTGCAGCCGGGCCACACCGGGGCGGGTGCGCTCGAGCACGATGGGACCCGCGTCGCGGTGCAGCGCGACGCGGTGGATCCCGCCGGCGGCCGAGGCGTCGGCGACCTGCACCCGCACCTCGACCTGGAGCCGGAGACCGAGCCAGGCGGCCAGCAGCGAGGTCGACGGGCTATCGGCGGCGCCGGAGACCTCCACCGCCGTGATCGCGGCGTACGGCGGCTGGTCGAGTGCCGCGGCGAGCTGGGCGCGCCACAGGGTGAGCCGGGTCCACGCGAAGTCGGTGTCACCGGGTCGGTACCCCGCGGCGATGCGGCGCAGAGCCTCGTGCGGGTCGCGGGCCGCGCCCGCATCCGTGATGCGCCGCTGGGCGAGGCGGCCCAGGGGAGTGTCGCAGACGGCGTCGGGGCACTCGCCCGGCCACCACGACACGACGGGCGCGTCGGGCAGCAGCAGCCCCGTCACGAGTCCGCGAAGATCGGTCGCGGTGCCGCCGTGGGCCCGCAGCACGATGACCTCGGAGGCCCCGGCGTCACCGCCGACGCGGATCTCGGCGTCGAGCCGGGCGGTGGCCGCGGCGGGATCGGTCGAGACCACGATGATGCGCATCGGATGCTCGCGCGAGGCCTCGTTGGCCGCGGCGATGACGTCCTCCTCCTCGCCGATCTCGCTCGTGATGATGAGGGTGAGCACGCGCCCCAGCGCGACCGCCCCCGCCTCATCGCGGATGCGCACCAGGGTCTTCGAGACCTGGCTGGCCGTGGTGTCGGGCAGATCGATGATCACGGGCGCCTCCAGACGCGTCCATCGCGGGCCAGCAGGTCGTCGGCGGACTGCGGCCCCCAGGTTCCGGGTGCGTACTGCTCGGGCCGACCCTGGGTCGCCCAGAACTCCTCGATCGGGTCGAGGATGCGCCAGCTCAGCTCGACCTCCTCGTGCCGCGGGAACAGCGGCGGGTCGCCGAGCAGCACATCCAGGATCAGCCGCTCGTAGGCTTCGGGGCTCGCCTCGGTGAAGGCGTGCCCGTAGCCGAAGTCCATGGTGACGTCGCGCACCTGCATGCCCGCGCCGGGAACCTTCGACCCGAAGCGGATGGTGACGCCCTCGTCGGGCTGCACGCGGATGACGAGGGCGTTCTGCCCGAGGGCCGAGGTCTGCGCCTCGGCGAAGAGGTACTGCGGTGCGCGCTTGAAGACGACCGCGATCTCGGTCACCCGGCGGCCGAGCCGCTTGCCGGCGCGCAGGTAGAAGGGCACCCCCGCCCAGCGGCGCGTGTTGATGTCGAGGCGCATGGCCGCGTAGGTCTCGGTGACCGACTCGGGGTTCATGCCCTCCTCCTCGAGGAAGCCCGGCACCCACTCGCCGCCCTGCCAGCCGCTCGCGTACTGGCCGCGCGCCGTGCCGGTCGCCAGATCGCGCGGCAGGCGCACCGCGGACAGCACCTTCTCCTTCTCGGCGCGCAGGTCGGCGGCGTCGAACGACACCGGCTCCTCCATCGCCGTGAGCGCGAGCAGCTGGAGGAGGTGGTTCTGGATGACGTCGCGCGCTGCCCCGATGCCGTCGTAGTAGCCCGCACGGCCGCCGACGCCGATGTCCTCGGCCATCGTGATCTGCACGTGGTCCACGTAGTTGGCGTTCCAGATGGGCTCGTAGAGCATGTTGGCGAAGCGCAGGGCGAGGATGTTCTGCACCGTCTCCTTGCCCAGGTAGTGGTCGATGCGGAACACCGAGTCGGCGGGGAACACCGACTCGACCACATCGTTGAGCTCGCGAGCGGTCTGCAGGTCGCTGCCGAACGGCTTCTCGATGACGACGCGCCGCCACTCGCCGGCCTTCGCCTCGGCGAGGCCGCTGCGCCGCAGCTGCTCCGTGACGAGCGGGAACGACTTCGGCGGGATCGACAGATAGAACGCGTGGTTGCCCATCGTGCCGCGCTCGCGGTCGAGCTCGGCGAGCGTGTCGGCGAGGCGCGCGAAGGCGTCGTCGTCGTCGAAGTCGCCCGACACGAACCGGATGCCCGCGGACAGCTGGCGCCACACCTCCTCGTGGAAGGGGGTGCGCGCGTACTGCTTGACCGCGTCGTGCACGACCTGCTCGAAGTCCTGCGTCTCCCAGTCGCGGCGCGCGAATCCGACGAGCGCGAACCCCGGCGGGAGGAGCCCGCGATTGGCCAGGTCGTAGACGGCCGGCATGAGCTTCTTGCGCGACAGGTCGCCCGTGACGCCGAAGATGATCAGGCTGCTGGGACCGGCGATGCGGTTCAGCCGACGATCGTCAGGGGAGCGGAGCGGATTGCTGTCGCGGTCGATGGCGACCGGGGCCATGGTTCTCCTCGTGGTGGCAGAGCGGGTCAGCGGAGCGCGGCGCGCACCGCGTCGAGGGCGGCGGCGTCGTGGACGCGGAGGGTGACGACGGGCATGCCCGCCGCGGCGAGCACCGCGGCGTCGCCCGCTGCCTGTGCGGCGATCAGCTCGGCGTAGCTGAAGGGGCGGTCGGGGATGCTCAGGTCGTCCGCCAGACGGCCGGTGATCTGCAGGAACACACCGCGCGCGGGGCCGCCCTTGTGGTACTGGCCGGTGGAGTGCAGGAAGCGCGGTCCCCAGCCGAAGGTCACCGGACGACCGGTGCGCTGCGCGACGGCCCCGCGCACCGCCGCGAGGTCGGCGTGGGCGATGCGATCGAGGTAGGCCTGCACGGCGATGTACCCGTCGGCGGGAACGACGGCCTCGAGACGCGCAATGGCCTCCTCGAGACGGGATGCTCCCGCCAGCAGCTCGGCCGGGCCGACCACCTCGACACCCTGATCGACGAACGCCGCGGCCACCGGCTCGGGCCGGGCGTCGAGCAGACCGCGCGCCGCGACCTTCGCCGACTCCACGTCGGGCTGATCGAAGGGGTTGATGCCGAGGAGCACACCGGCGACGGCGGTCGCGTACTGCCACGTGAGCAGCTGGGCTCCGAGCGATCCGGAGACCTCGACCTCGCCGCGCTCGACCTCGCGGGTCGCCCGAGCGTCGGCGACCAGGCGAACGACCTGCACGTCGGGGGCACCGCTCGTCAGCTCCGGCGCGTCGGGCTCGACGACCACCGGCAGCACGCCGCGGCCCTCCTTGCCGGTCGATTCCGCGATGAGCTGCTCGATCCAGTCGCCGAGCCCGAGGATGTGCGTGCCGTCGGCGACGATCACGAGCTTGTCCCGCAGCGGCGCGGTGCCGGCGATGGCCGCGCCGAGCTGCAGACCGGGGTTGTCGGCGCGGTCGATCGCGAGGAGGAGGCTCGCGGCCTCCGCCTCGTCGAGCAGGGCATCCAGATCGACACCCGCGAGACCGGAGGGGACGAGGCCGAACGCCGTCAGCGCGGAGTACCGCCCGCCGACCGTCGGGTCGGCCGTGAACACGCGGTAGCCGGCCGCCAGCGACGCCTGCTCGAGCGGCGAGCCCGGGTCGGTCACCACGATGATGCGCTCGGTCGGGTCGACGCCGATCGCCCGGAATGCGGCCTCGAAGCTGCGCTTCTGGCTGTCGGTCTCGACGGTCGAGCCCGACTTCGACGAGACCACCACAGCCGTGTGGCCGAGGTGGTCGTCGAGCGCCGAGGCGACCTGCCCGGGGTCGGTCGAGTCGAGCACGGTGAGCTCGACGCCCGCCGTGCGGGTGATGACCTCGGGCGCGAGGGAGGAGCCTCCCATGCCGCAGAGAACGATGCGGGTGACTCCCCGTTCGTGCAGCTGGGCGCGCAGGGTGGCGATCTCGGCGACGAGCGGGCGCGAGATCGCGACCGCCTGGGTCCACCCGAGGCGGATGCTCGCCTCCGCCTCGGCGGCGGGCCCCCACAGCGTCGCGTCTCCGGCCGTGATGCGGCTCGCCACGAGCTGCTCGACGAGCGCGGGCACGTGGCGCTCGATCGCGGAGAGCGCGTCGCCGCGGGCGGCGACCGTCACGCTCACCGGGCGGCCTCGAGCGCGGCGCTCACCGTGTCGAGCAGCTCGTTCCAGCTGACGATGAACTTCTCGACGCCCTCCCGCTCGAGGAGGGCCGTGACCTCGTCGTACGAGATGCCGAGGTCGGCCAGGGCGGCCAGCACCTCGCGGGCCTCGTCGTAGCTGCCCGAGACGGTGTCGCCGGTGATCACGCCGTGATCGTAGGTCGCCTGCAGGGTCTTCTCGGGCATCGTGTTGACGGTGCGACCGACGGCGAGCTCGGTCACGTACAGGGTGTCGGGCAGGCTCGGGTCCTTGACGCCGGTGGACGCCCACAGCGGCCGCTGGACGTTCGCCCCTGCCGCGAGCAGCGCGGCGGCGCGGTCGGTCGCGAACGCCTGCTCGAAGACCTCGTAGGCGAGTCGTGCGTTGGCGATGCCCGCCTTGCTCTTGAGGGCGAGCGCCTCGGGCGTGCCGAGCTCGGTGAGGCGGCGGTCGATCTCCGTGTCGACGCGCGAGACGAAGAACGAGGCGACCGAGTGGATCGTCGACAGGTCGATTCCCGCGGCGTGCGCCTTCTCGAGTCCGGCCAGGTAGGCGTCGATGACGGCGCGGTGCCGGTCGAGGCTGAAGATGAGCGTGACGTTGACGCTGATGCCGGCGGCGATGGTCTCGGTGATCGCCTCCAGGCCCTCGAGCGTGGCGGGGATCTTGATCATCGCGTTCGGGCGGCCGACCTTGGTCCAGAGCTCGCGCGCCTGCGCGATCGTACCCGCTGCGTCGTGCGCCAGCCCGGGCTCGACCTCGATCGACACGCGGCCGTCCTGTCCGCCCGTCGCCCCGTAGACGCCGGCGAAGATGTCGCTCGCCGCCGCGACGTCGTCCGTCGTGATCTCGAAGACAGCGGCGCTCACGTCGGCCCCGGCCGCGGCGAGCTCTCGGATCTGGGCGTCGTACGTCGTGCCGGTTGCGAGCGCCGAGGCGAAGATCGTCGGGTTGGTGGTCACGCCGACGACGTTGCGCTCGGTGATGAGGGCGGCGAGACCGCCGGAGGTGATGCGATCGCGCGAGAGGTCGTCGAGCCAGATGCTGACGCCGAGCTCGCTCAGCTGCGCGGTGGGGGTGGAGGTCATGTCGTCCTCGAATCGATGGTGGTGGTCGGGTGGGAGAGGGGAGGCCGTGGCGATCAGTGCGCCGCGATGCTGTCGAGAGCGGCAGTCGTGACGGCCTCGGCCGTGATGCCGAACTCGCGGAAGAGCGTCTGGTAGTCGGCCGACGCCCCGAAGTGCTCGATCGAGACCGTGCGGCCCCGATCGCCGACGTAGCGGTGCCAGCTCAGCGCGAGCCCCGCCTCGACCGACACGCGCGCGGTGACCGCGGCGGGCAGCACCGACTCGCGGTAGTCGGCGCTCTGCTCGTCGAACCATTCGAGGCACGGCGCCGACACGACGCGGGCGTGCACGCCGCGCTCGGCGAGCTGTGCGCGGGCATCCAGAGCCACCGAGACCTCGGAACCGGTCGCGATCAGGATGACGTCAGGGGAGCCGTTCGCCGCCTCGGCGAGCACGTAGGCGCCCTTCGCGACGTGGTGCGCCGCGGCGAGGGTCTCGCCGCTCGCCTGGTCGGCGCCGCGGTTGAGAACCGGAACGTTCTGGCGGGTCAGCGCGATGCCGGCGGGGGAGCGGCGCTCCAGCACGGCCTTCCAGGCGTGCGCGGTCTCGTTGGCGTCGGCCGGGCGCACGATCGAGAGGCCCGGGATGGCCCGCAGCGATGCCAGCTGCTCGATCGGCTGGTGGGTGGGGCCGTCTTCACCGAGAGCGACCGAGTCGTGCGTCCAGACGTAGGTGACCGGCACGTTCATCAGGGCGGCGAGGCGCACGGAGGGGCGCATGTAGTCGCTGAAGATCAGGAAGGTTCCGCCGAAGACGCGAGTGCGGCCGTGCAGGGCGATGCCGTTCAGGATCGCGCCCATCGCGTGCTCGCGGATGCCGAAGTGCAGCACACGGCCGTAGGGGTTGGCCTGCCACTCGTGGGTCGAATGCTCGCTCGGGGCGAAGGAGCCGCCGCCGGTGATCGTCGTCAGGTTCGACTCGGCGAGGTCGGCCGAGCCGCCCCAGAACTCGGGCAGCACGCCCGCGATGGCGTTGATGACCTTGCCGCTCGCCGCGCGGGTCGAGAGGCTCGTGCCGCCCTCGAACACCGGAAGGGCGGCATCGAGCTCGGCGGGCAGCTCGCCCGCGAGCATCCGGTCGAGCAGCGCCTTGCGCTGCGGGTTGGCGGCGGCCCAGGCGTCGAAGCGCGACTGCCACGCGGCGCGCCGCTCGGCTCCGCGCGCGACGGCGCCGCGGGTGTGGGCGATGACCTCGTCGCTCACGACGAAGTGCTGCTCGGGGTCGAAGCCCATCACGCGCTTCGTCGCCGCGAGCTCGTCGGCGCCGAGGGCGGAGCCGTGGATCTTGCCGGTGTTCTGCTTGGTCGGAGCGGGCCAGCCGATGATCGTCTTCAGGATGATGATGCTGGGCTTGCCGGTCTCGGCCTTCGCTGCCTCGATGGCCGCGTGCAGGGCGTGGACATCCTCGACGTAGGCGCCGGTCTTCTTCCAGTCGACGGTCTGCACGTGCCAGCCGTAGCTGGCGTAGCGCGCCGCGACGTCCTCGGTGAAGGCGATGTCGGTGTCGTCCTCGATCGAGATCTGGTTCGAGTCGTAGATGACGACGAGGTTGCCGAGCTGCTGGTGGCCGGCGAGCGATCCCGCCTCGCTCGTCACGCCCTCCTGGATGTCGCCATCACCGGCGATGACGTAGACGTGGTGGTCGAACACGCTCTCGCCGACCGGGGTCTCGGGGTCGAGCAGACCGCGCTCGAAGCGCGCGGCGTAGGCGAAGCCCACGGCCGAGGCGAGACCCTGTCCGAGCGGACCGGTCGTGATCTCGACGCCGTCGGTGTGGCCGTACTCGGGGTGGCCGGGCGTCTTCGAGCCCCAGGTGCGCAGCGCCTTGAGGTCGTCCAGCTCGAGTCCGTATCCGCCGAGGTAGAGCTGCACGTACTGCGTGAGCGAGCTGTGGCCCGCCGAGAGGATGAACCGGTCGCGACCGAGCCAGTGGGGGTCACTGGGGTCGTGCTGCATGACCTTCTGGTGCAGGAGGTAGGCGACGGGCGCGAGCGACATCGCGGTGCCGGGGTGGCCGTTGCCGACCTTCTCGACGGCGTCAGCGGCCAGCAGTCGGGCCGTGTCGACGGCCGCGCGGTCGAGGTCGTCCCAGGTGAGCTCGGTCATGGGCGGGTGGTGGCCTTTCGTGAGGTCGGATGGTCGCCTCCGGCTCCTGCGCGCACGATGACGAGCAGGACATCGTCGGCCCCCGCCAGTATAGGGAGCCTCGTATGCCGCTCCGGGTTCGCTGGGCGGGCTCCGAGCCGGCCTCCCGTAGACTGAGCGCGCCCTCCGTACCGAAGAAGGAGCCATGGACACCGCTCTCGATCACGCCGTCACGACGCGACCGCGGAGCCTCCGTCGGACCATCGGTGCGTACGTCGCCCTCACCAAGCCCCGCGTCATCGAGCTGCTGCTCGTCACGACGGCGCCGGTGATGATCCTGGCCGCCGACGGTCTGCCGAGCATCGGCCTGGTGTTCGCGACTCTCATCGGCGGTGCGCTCTCGGCCGGATCCGCCGGGGCGTTCAACATGTACATCGACCGCGACATCGACCGGCTGATGAACCGCACGAAGAATCGGCCGCTCGTGACGGGCGAGATCTCCGACCGCTCGGCCCTCGTCTTCGCCTACGCCATCGGTGTCATCTCGATCCTCTGGCTCGCACTCACTACGAACTGGCTCGCGGCCTCGCTGTCGTTGGCGGCGATCGTGTTCTACGTCGTCATCTACACGCTGGTGCTCAAGCGGCGCACCGAGCAGAACATCATCTGGGGCGGCATCGCCGGCTGCTTCCCGGTGCTCATCGGCTGGTCGGCCGTCACCGGCTCGCTCGACTGGCCGCCGGTCATCCTGTTCCTCGTGGTCTTCCTGTGGACCCCGCCGCACTACTGGCCGCTGTCGATGAAGTACCGCGACGACTACGCCGCCGCTGAGGTGCCGATGCTCGCGGTCATCCGCGACCGCGCCACGGTGGGCGTGCAGGTCATCCTCTACGCCTGGGCCACTGTCGCAGCATCCCTGCTGCTCATCCCGATCGCCCCGATGGGGGCGCTCTACACGGCGGTGGCGGTGCTGGCCGGCGGCTGGTTCATCGTCGAGAGCCACCGGCTCTACGGCCGTGCGGTCCGCGGTGAGGAGGCGGCGCCGATGCGCGTCTTCCACGCCAGCATCTCGTACCTGACGCTGCTGTTCGTGGCCGTGGGGATCGACCCGCTGCTGCCGTTCTAGGCCGCGACCGGCTCGCGCGCCGGGTCGGACGGCTGCGCGCTCGTCGCGACGCTCTTCCGCGTCGTGAGAACGACCATCGTCATGACGGCCACCAGCACGCACGCGAGCACCATGTGCACTCCCACCAGCAGCACGGGAAGCCCGAGGCGGGCCTGTGCGATGCCGACGACGATCTGCACACCCTCGACGGCGAGCAGGGCGAGCGACGACCGCAGCAGCGATCGGTGACCGACCCGGGCGGCCACGACGATCAGCAGCAGCGTGAGGCCGAAGGTGATGTAGGCGGGCCACGAGTGGTAGTGCTGCAGCAGTTCGCTGTCGAGACCGTTGCGCGGCGTGTTCGCGTCACCGGCGTGCGGGCCCGACCCCGTCACGACGATGCCGACCAGCACCGTGACCCACACCCCGGCGGCCGTCGCGATCGCGAGGCCCCGCACCCAGCCGGGCACGCCGAGCTCGGTGGAGGCCTGACCGCGGTACACCCGGTAGACGTAGACGGTCGCGAGCGCGACGAGCACGGCCGAGACCACGTAGTGCAGGCCGACGATCCAGGAGTTGAGGCCGGTGAGCACCGTGATGCCGCCGATGAGCGCCTGCACGATGATGCCCGCGCCGAGGGCCACGGTGAGACGGAGCAGCTCGGGCCGCTCGCGGCGCAGACGCAGGATCGACAGGAAGGCCAGGATCGCGATGATCACCAGCACGAAGGTGAGCAGCCGGTTGCCGAATTCGACGATCCCGTGGATGCCCATCTCGGGCGTCGCGACGAACGAGTCGTCGGTGCACCGCGGCCACGTCGGGCAGCCGAGGCCCGACCCGGTGAGCCGCACCGCCCCGCCCGTTCCGACGATCAGGGTCTGACTGACGAGCGATGCCCAGGCGAGCACGCGCACGCGGCGGTCGGCGGTCGATTCGGGAAGCCAACGGTACAGCCGGTTCACAGCCAGCATCCTCCTGTTCGCGGCGCTCGCCCCTGTAGACTGGGACTGTTCACCGTCGCTGTCGATACGGGGGCCGAGGGGCCCTGCCGCTCCGCTCGTGCGGACGCCGCCAGTGTAGTTGCGCAGGGTGAGCGTCAGCCGAGCAGCGCCGCCGGAGGACCGGCGGCCACGAGAGCCGCCCGCCGAGGAATTCTCCCGCCGCTGCAGCGGTTGGGGTCGAGGAAGAGAAGAGGGACACCGTGTCTGACGTGCTCATCGACCGACCGGAGCTCGAGGGCCTCGGGCAATACGAGTTCGGCTGGTCCGACCCCGACGCCGCTGGCGAGGGCGCACGACGCGGCATCGATGAGGACGTCGTGCGCAACATCTCGGCCCTGAAGAGCGAGCCGCAGTGGATGCTCGACCTCCGCCTGAAGGGCCTCAAGCTCTTCGGCCAGAAGCCCATGCCGCTCTGGGGCGCCGATCTCTCGGGCATCGACTTCGACAACATCAAGTACTTCGTGCGCACCACCGAGAAGCAGGCGACCTCGTGGGAGGAGCTTCCGGAGGACATCAAGAACACCTACGAGCGCCTGGGAATCCCCGAGGCCGAGCGCCAGCGCCTCGTCGCGGGTGTCGCCGCCCAGTACGAATCCGAGGTCGTGTACCACCAGATCCGCGAAGACCTCGAGGCACAGGGCGTCATCTTCATGGACACCGACACAGCCCTGCGCGAGCACCCCGAGTACTTCCAGGAGTACTTCGGCACGGTCATCCCGGCCGGCGACAACAAGTTCGCGGCCCTGAACACGGCGGTGTGGTCGGGCGGATCGTTCGTCTACGTGCCGCCGGGGGTGCACGTCGAGATCCCGCTGCAGGCGTACTTCCGCATCAACACCGAGAACATGGGCCAGTTCGAGCGCACGCTCATCATCGCCGACGAGGGCTCGTACGTGCACTACATCGAGGGCTGCACCGCCCCGATCTACAAGAGCGACTCCCTGCACTCGGCCGTCGTCGAGATCATCGTGAAGAAGAACGCGCGCGTGCGCTACACGACGATCCAGAACTGGTCGAACAACGTGTACAACCCTGTCACGAAGCGCGCCGTCGCCCACGAGGGCGCCACCATGGAGTGGATCGACGGCAACATCGGCTCGAAGGTGACGATGAAGTACCCCTCGATCTTCCTCATGGGCGAGCACGCCAAGGGGGAGACCCTCTCCGTCGCGTTCGCCGGCCCCGGTCAGCACCAGGACGCGGGCGCGAAGATGATCCACATGGCGCCCTACACGACGTCGTCGATCGTGTCGAAGTCGATCGCGCGGGGCGGTGGCCGTGCGGGGTACCGCGGCGAGGTGCGCGTCGATGCGAACGCCCACCACTCGGCCAACACCGTACGCTGCGACGCCCTGCTGGTCGACACGATCTCGCGCTCCGACACCTACCCGGCGATCGACATCCGCGTCGACGACGTGCAGCTCGGCCACGAGGCCACCGTGTCGCGCGTCAGCGAAGAGCAGCTGTTCTACCTGCAGTCGCGCGGCCTGCCGGAGGACGAGGCGATGGCGATGATCGTGCGCGGCTTCATCGAGCCGATCGCGCGCGAGCTGCCGATGGAGTACGCCCTCGAGCTCAACAAGCTCATCGAGATGAACATGGAAGGCAGCGTCGGCTAGATGACGTCCGCACCCTCCGCCGCTCCCGAGGCGGCTCCCCTCCAGCACGCCCACGGGCCGGGTTCCCCCGTTCCCGTGCAGACGCGCTCCGAGCGCTTCGCATCGGCGAGCCACGCCGACTTCCCGCCGGTGACCGGGCGCGAGCTCGAGTGGAGGCTCACGCCCGTGGCGCGCATCAGCGACCTCCTCGACGGCGCGCTCGACGGCGCACCGTTCCCCGCCACCGTGTCGCCCGCCGAGGGTGTGCGCGTGGAATGGGTCGCTCGCGACGACGCGCGCATCGGCAGCGCGGGTCTCGCCGAAGAGCGCGCGGCGGCGAATGCGTGGTCCACCACCGAGCAGGCCCTCGTCATCACCCTGACGGCGGAGGAGGCTGTGACGGTGACGGTCGACCGCACCGCTCCCGATGCGACGCCGCGCGCGGCGCACACGATCATCACCGCCGCGCCGAACGCCCGCGGAACCGTGATCCTCGACCACCGCGGCCCCGCCCGCCTCACCGAGAACGTCGAGATCATCGCCGAGCAGGGCAGCGACCTGACCGTCGTCAGCCTGCAGGAGTGGGACGACGAGGCCGTCCACCTCTCGAGCCACTTCGGGCGCGTCGAGCGGGATGCCCGACTCAAGCACGTCGTCGTCTCACTGGGCGGCGCCATCGTGCGGGTGAACCCCTCCGTGCACCTCGCGGGCGACGGCGCCGACGGCCAGCTGCTCGGACTCTACTTCGCCGACGCGGGGCAGCACCTCGAGCAGCGCGTATACGTGCACCACATCGCGCCGCACACCGTCAGCCGGGTCACCTACAAGGGAGCCCTGAACGGCGAGGGTGCGCGCACCGTGTGGGTCGGCGACGTGCTCATCGGGCGCAACGCCACCGGAACCGACTCGTACGAGCAGAACCGCAACCTCGTGCTCAGCGACGGCACCCGCGCCGACTCGATCCCGAACCTCGAGATCGAGACAGGCGAGATCGCGGGCGCGGGCCACGCGAGCGCGACCGGCCGCTTCGACGACGAGCAACTGTTCTACCTGCGCTCGCGGGGCATCGACGAGCAGGAGGCCCGCCGACTCGTCGTGCTCGGGTTTCTGCTGGAGGTCGTGCAGAAGATCGGCGACGCCGATCTCGAGGCCCGCCTGCTCGGACTGCTCGAGGACGAGCTCGCCGCGGTGGAGGTGGTGTGACATGACCGCGATCCGCGTCTGCTCGCTGGCCGAGCTGAGCCCGTCGAGCGCTCGCAAGGTCGTCGTCGACGGCAAGCCCGTCGCCGTCGTCATGGACTCGGCCGGTGCCGTGCACGCTCTCGGCGACACCTGCACCCATGGCGAGATCTCGCTCAGCGAGGGCTTCGTCGAGGACGACGCTCTCGAGTGCTGGGCGCACGGGTCGAAGTTCGACCTCGCGACCGGCAAGCCCCGCAACTTCCCGGCCTACGAGCCGGTTCCGGTGTACACCGTCTCGGTCGAGGGCGACGACGTGCTCGTCGACGTCGACCAGACCATCTCCGCCTGAGCATCCGCCAGGCCCGCACGCTTCCGCCACGACACAGAGGACCAGCCAGAGCAATGTCCACGCTTGAGATCCGCGATCTGCACGTCAGCATCGAGACCGACCAGGGCGTCAAGCCCATCCTCCGCGGGGTGAACCTCACGATCAGCTCGGGCGAGACGCACGCCATCATGGGGCCCAACGGCTCGGGCAAGTCGACGCTCGCGTACACGATCGCCGGGCATCCCCGGTACACGGTCGACAGCGGCACGATCACGCTCGACGGCGAGGACGTGCTCGAGATGAGCATCGACGAGCGCGCGCGTGCCGGCCTCTTCCTCGCGATGCAGTACCCGGTCGAGATCCCCGGCGTGACGGTGTCGAACTTCCTCCGCACCGCCAAGACCGCGATCGACGGCGAGGCTCCCGCCCTCCGCTCGTGGATCAAGGAGCTGAAGGGCTCGATGGAGGCCCTGCGCATGGACGCCTCGTTCGGGGAGCGCAACGTCAACGAGGGCTTCTCGGGCGGCGAGAAGAAGCGCCACGAGATCGTGCAGCTCGAGCTGCTCAAGCCGAAGATCGCCGTGCTCGACGAGACCGACTCGGGCCTCGACGTCGACGCGCTCAAGATCGTCTCGGAAGGCGTGAACCGGGTGAAGGAGAACACCGGGCTCGGCGTGCTGCTCATCACGCACTACACGCGCATCCTGCGGTACATCCAGCCCGACTTCGTGCACGTCTTCGTCGACGGCCGGGTCGCCGAGGAGGGCGGGCCCGAGCTGGCCGAGCGCCTCGAGAACGAGGGCTACGACCGCTACCTGACCGGGTCGACCGTAGGCTAGCGCCATGCCCACCGCACTCGAGCCCCAGCTCTTCGACAAGGTCGAGGAGGGACTGAAGGACGTCGTCGACCCCGAGCTCGGCGTCAACATCGTCGACCTCGGTCTCGTCTACGACCTGGCATGGGATGAGGAGAGCGACGCCCTCATCATCTCGATGACCCTCACCTCGGCCGGCTGCCCGCTCACCGACGTCATCGAAGAGTCGGTCGCGAACGCCCTCGACGGCATCGTCGAGCAGTTCCGCATCAACTGGGTCTGGATGCCGCCGTGGGGCCCGGAACGCATCACTGATGACGGCCGCGACATGATGAGAGCGCTGGGCTTCAGCATCTGAGAGCCCAGTGGGCTCTCAGGCCCAATGCCCCGCCGACAGGCGGACTGGGCTTCAGCATCTGACAGCCGCAACGAGGAAGGGCCCCCGCCATCCGGCAGGGGCCCTTCCTCGTTCTGGCGCTACTGCTTCTTCGAGCGCTCCGCAGCGGCCCACAGCGCCGGGAGCAGCGCCGCGGCGATGGCGGCCTTGATGAGGCCGCCGATGATGAACGGGTAGAAGCCCGCCACGAGCACCGACTGCAGATCGTTCGGCAGCCCCAGCTGGCCCAGGGCGACGGCGAGCCAGGGCAGGCCGAAGGCGAAGACGACGAGCGAGCCGCCGATGAAGGTGATGATCGGCTTGTACCAGCCGCGGTCCCACGAGCGCTCGGCGGCCCAGCCGACGATCGCGGCCGAGGCGATGAAGCCGATGATGTACCCGCCGGTCGGGCCGAGCAGAACCGACCAGCCGGAGGACGCGTCGCTGTAAATCGGAAGGCCCACCGCGCCGAGCAGGGCGTACAGCGAGAGGGATGCGGCGCCGCGCGCGGCGCCGAGGCTCGCGCCCACGAGCAGCACCGCGAGGGTCTGCCCGGTGACCGGCACGGGCCACAGCGGCACGGCGACCTGGGCGAGCACCGCGACGAGCGCGGCGCCGGCCGTGACGAGGGCGATATCGCTCACCCACGAGCGGGCGACGACCCGGTCGACGAGGGTGGTGCGGGGCAGGGTGGTGGTGGCGGTCGACACGGCGGCGGTACCTCTTCCAGGACGTCGGGTGCGGGGGACACGGCTAGACTATCGGGCTGGCCCCCACTCCTCGGGGTCATCGAATCCCACCAAAGAATCGGACGTTCACTGTGCTCGCCGTACACGATCTCGAGATCCGCGTCGGCGCGCGCCTGCTCATGGAGAACGTGAGCTTCCGCGTCGACAAGGGCGACAAGGTGGGCCTCGTCGGGCGCAACGGCGCCGGCAAGACCACGATGACCCGTGCGCTCGCGGGGGAGGGGCAGCCGACGGGCGGCACCATCACGCGCACCGGCGAGATCGGCTACCTGCCGCAGGACCCGCGCGCGGGCGACCCCGAGCAGCTGGCCCGCACCCGCATCCTCGACGCGCGGGGGCTCGGGCAGATCGTGCTCGACATGCAGCAGGCCACGATCGACATGGGCAGCACCGACCCGGCGGTCGCCGAGAAGGCCATGGCCCGCTACGGTCGCCTCACCGACCGCTTCCATGCTCTCGGGGGATACGCGGCCGAGGCCGAGGCGGCCGCGATCGCGAGCAACCTGAGCCTCCCCGATCGCATCCTGAGCCAGCCCCTCAGCACGCTGTCGGGCGGCCAGCGCCGACGGATCGAGCTGGCGCGCATCCTGTTCAGCGATGCCGAGACGATGATCCTCGACGAGCCGACCAACCACCTCGATGCCGACTCGGTGGTCTGGCTGCGCGACTTCCTGAAGGCGTACCAGGGCGGCTTCATCGTGATCAGCCACGACGTGCAGCTTGTGGAGGAGACCGTCAATCGCGTGTTCTACCTCGACGCCAACCGTCAGGTCATCGACATCTACAACATGGGCTGGAAGCACTACCTGCGCCAGCGCGAGGCCGACGAGGAGCGCCGCAAGAAGGAGCGCGCCAACGTCGAGAAGAAGGCGACCGCGCTGCAGCTGCAGGCCGCCCGGTTCGGGGCGAAGGCCTCGAAGGCCGCCGCGGCCCACCAGATGGTCGCGCGCGCCGAGAAGATGCTCGCGGGCCTCGAGGAGGTGCGGGCGGTCGATCGCGTCGCGAAGCTGCGGTTTCCTGAGCCGGCACCGGTGGGCAAGACGCCCCTGCAGGCGCACAACCTGTCGAAGAGCTACGGCTCGCTCGAGATCTTCACCGCCGTCGACCTCGCCGTCGACCGGGGCTCGCGCGTGGTCATCCTCGGTCTCAACGGCGCGGGCAAGACGACGCTGCTGCGCATCCTCGCCGGGGTCGATCAGCCCGACACGGGCATCATCGAGCCCGGGCACGGGCTGCGGATCGGCTACTACGCCCAGGAGCACGAGACCCTCGACGTCACCCGCTCGGTGCTCGAGAACATGATGAGCGCGAGCGAGGCCATCACCGAGCGGGAGGCCCGCAGCGTGCTCGGCTCGTTCCTGTTCGTCGGAGACGACGTGCAGAAGCCCGCAGGCGTGCTCTCGGGCGGCGAGAAGACCCGTCTGTCGCTCGCCACCCTCGTGGTGTCGAAGGCCAACCTGCTGCTGCTCGACGAGCCGACGAACAACCTCGACCCGGCGAGCCGGGAGGAGATCCTCGGGGCGCTCGCGAACTACAGCGGAGCGGTCATCCTCGTCAGCCACGACGAGGGTGCCGTGGAGGCGCTGAACCCCGAGCGCGTGCTCATCATGCCCGACGGGGTCGAAGACCTCTGGACGGCGGACTACGCCGAGCTGATCTCGCTCGCCTGACGCGACCCGGGCTGGCGCGCTTCGGGTCGACCATCGACGATCGCGTCCTCGATCTCGTCGTCGCTCGGCGCGCCTCCCCGCCGGGGGCGCCGTGGCGCGAGCGGCTCACCGCTCTCGGCGGCGCGCAGCGCCCGGTGCTCGTGCCGCAGGGCCCAGCCGTACCCGACGAACCCGAGGAGCGCGAACAGGTACCACTGGAAGGTGTAGCTGAGGTGCGGCCCCTCGTCGGCCACGGGTCTGGTTGCGGCGAGCGGGCGCTCGGCCGGCGCCGGCCGCTCGCTGTCGAGCAGGGCATAGGCCCCGGTGATGACCGCGCCGCCATCGACGCGCTCCGCGAGCTCGGGAAGGTGGATCGTGGCGATCTGCCCGTCGGGCGCCCCGCGACCCGCGATCGTCGGCTCGCCCGGCTTCAAACGCGCGGTGACCTCGACGCGCCCCTCCGGGGGCTCCGGCACCGCATCCGGGGAGTCCTGCTCCTCGCCGGTGGGCACCCAGCCCCGATTGATGATGAGCACCTCGCCCGAGTCGAGCAGCAGCGGCGTGAGCACCTCGAAGCCGGGGCGCCCTGCGAACGGGCGGTTGCGCACGAGCAGCTGCTCGTCGGTCAGGTACTCGCCGGTGACCTCGACCGGCGTCCACTCCGCTGCCGGATCGAGCGGGGCACCGCCGGGCAGGGCCTCGGCGAGGGCGACCGGAGCCGCATCCCAGTTCTGGGCGACGACACGGATCTCGGCCACCGCCTCGAGGCGGCGCGCCCACTGCCACTGCGCGAGCGCGACGCACACGACGGCGAACAGCGCGGTGAACGCCAACCAGCCCAGCCAGCGCCGGGTCAGGGCCAGCGACAGGATGCTCACAGACGCTATTCTCCCCGCTCGGGCACCCGCTCGACGACGACGCCCGACGGGGTGATGGTCACCGGGAAGCCCCGCGCATCGACGTAGTCGTAGAGGTAGTCGCGGTGCTCCTCGCACGCGAGCCACACCTTGACCCGCTCGGGCCCATGGATGCGCGGGTTGCGCCAGTTGATCGCCCACACCGCTTCGAGACGGCATCCGGCGCGCGAGCAGCGCCGGCTGTCGATCGCCCCCGGCAGATCGATCACGCGCGGTCGTCCCGCAGCCGCACGAGGGCGCCCGGGCGCTCGACGGCCCGCCCCCGCGTGTTGACGACCGTGTTCGCCGCGACGACCGCGAAGTAGGGCAGCACGATGGCGCCCAGGGCGGGGATGAGCAGCCACCAACCCGGCGTGAAGAAGCAGGCGCCGATGCAGATCATGCGCACGCCCATGGCGGCGGCGTACTTGATCATGCGCGCCTTGCGCTCCTCGTCGGGCGAGGTGGGCAGGCTCGTGATCGCGCTGGTCTGCGGCTTCGGCACGCAGCGATGGTAGCCCGCGACGTTGCGCATATGCTGGGGAGCCATGACCACCCAGCGCACTGTTCTCATCACCGGCGGCAACCGCGGCATCGGCTACTCGATCGCGGAGGAGTTCCTCGCCCAGGGCCACCGCGTGGCCGTCACGGCCCGCTCCGGATCCGGCCCCAAGGGCGCGCTCACGGTCATCGCCGACGTCACCGACGCCGACTCGCTCGATGCCGCGTTCACCGCGGTCGAGGCCGAGCTCGGCCCGGTCGAGGTGGTCGTCGCGAACGCCGGCATCACGCGCGACACCCTGCTGCTGCGCATGTCGGAGGACGACTTCACGAGCGTCATCGACACGAACCTCACCGGCGCCTTCCGCACGGTGAAGCGGGCGTCGAAGGGGATGCTCAAGGCGCGGTTCGGTCGCATCATCCTCATCTCGAGCGTAGTCGGGCTGTACGGCTCGGCCGGGCAGGTCAACTACAGCGCTTCGAAGTCGGCGCTCGTGGGCATGGCACGCTCGCTCACGCGCGAGCTCGGCGGCCGCGGCATCACCGCGAACGTCGTGGCGCCGGGCTTCATCGAGACCGACATGACGGCGGCGCTGCCGGAGGACCAGCAGAAGGCCTACCAGGAGGCGATCCCGGCCGGTCGCTTCGCGACCCCGACCGAGGTCGCCCGCGTCGCGACCTGGCTCGCCGGCGATGACGCCGCGTACATCAGCGGGGCCGTGATCCCCGTCGACGGCGGCCTCGGCATGGGCCACTGAGCAGGGTCACCTGAGCGGCGGCTAGCCCCGCAGCCCGAGCACGGCGAGCACGGCCGAGAGGTCGCGCTGCGGCAGGCTCACGTGCGCCTGGGCGCGCACGACGGTCTTGGCGTCGAACGCGATCGACAGGCCCGCGGCCGCCATCATCGCCAGGTCGTTCGCGCCGTCGCCGACGGCGACCGTGCGCGAGAGCGGCACCCCGAAGCGCAGCGCCCACTCGTGCAGCGCGGCCGCCTTGGCCGCGGCGTCGATCACCGGACCGGTCGTGCGGCCTGTGAGGCGTGCGTCCGCGAGCTCGAGCCGATTGGCACGGTGGGCATCGAGACCCAGGTCGGCGGCGACCGGGTCGAGCAGCTCGTGGAATCCGCCCGAGACGACGGCGACGCATCCGCCCGCCGCCTGCACGCCCGCGACGAGCTCGCGCGCACCGGGCGTGAGCGTGATGCGGGGCGCGACGCGCGTGAAGACCGCCTCGTCGAGCCCGGCGAGCGTGGCCACCCGCTCGGCCAGCGAGGTCGCGAAGTCGAGCTCGCCCGCCATCGCCCGAGCCGTCACGGCCGCGACCTGCGCACCCGATCCGGCCTCATCGGCCAGCAGCTCGATCGCCTCCTGCTCGATGAGGGTCGAGTCGACGTCGAGCACGACAAGCATCGAGGCCATGGGGGTGGATGCTCCTGCCGGGCCGGGGCGGCGACCAGCCGCACTACTCGATGCGGACGCCCTTGCCGGCGACCACGATGCCCGTCTCGGTGACCGTGAGGCCGCGGGCGCGATCGGCGTCGTGGTCGACGCCCACCTGGGCGCCGGGGGCCACGACGACCTCCTTGTCGAGGATAGCCCGCCGCACGACGGCTCCCGCGCCGATGTGCACGCGCTCGAAGACGACGCTGTCGACCACGCTCGCCGACTCGATCGTCACCCAGGGGCCGAGCACGCTGCGCTCGATGTGCGAGCCCGAGATGACGGAGCCGAGCGAGACGATCGAGTCGATCATCATGCCCGTGGCTCCCGAGGCATCACGCACGAACTTCGCCGGGGGAGAGTTGAGCTGCTGCGAGTAGATCGGCCACTCGGTGTTGTAGAGGTTGAACACCGGCAGCGCAGAGATGAGGTCTTGATGGGCGTCGAAGAACGATTCGATCGTTCCGACATCGCGCCAGTAGTAGCGGTCGCGCTCGGTCGCTCCGGGAACCTCGTTGCGGTTGAGGTCGTAGACGAACGCCCGGCCCTCGCGCACGAAGCCGGGAACGATGTCGCCGCCCATGTCGTGCGCGCTGTCGGGGTCGTCGCCATCGCGGGTCACGGCGTCGACCAGCACGTCGGCGTCGAACACGTAGTTGCCCATCGAGGCGAGCACCTCGTGCGGAGCATCCGGAAGCCCGACGGCGTCTTTCGGCTTCTCGTGGAAGGCGGCGATGCGCTGGGGGTTTGCCGGGTCGGTCTCGATGACCCCGAACTGGTCGGCGAGCGCGATCGGCTGGCGGATGCCGGCCACGGTCACGCCCGCGCCGTTGGCGATGTGGGCGTCGATCATCTGCCGGAAGTCCATGCGGTACACGTGGTCGGCGCCGACGACCACCACGATGTCGGGCTTCTCGTCGCGGATGAGGTTGAGGCTCTGGTAGATCGCGTCGGCCGAACCCGAGAACCAGCGCTTGCCAAGGCGCTGCTGCGCGGGCACCGAAGCGACGTAGGCGTTGAGCATGCCGCTCAGACGCCAGGTCTGCGACACGTGCCGGTCGAGCGAATGGCTCTTGTACTGCGTCAGCACGACGAGCTGCCGCAGCCCCGAGTTGATGAGGTTCGAGAGGGCGAAGTCGATCAGCCGGTAGCCCCCCGCGAAGGGCACGGCGGGCTTCGCCCGGTCGACGGTGAGGGGCATCAGCCGCTTGCCCTCGCCGCCTGCGAGCACGATTCCGAAGATCTTGGGGGTCGCCATGGCCCCACACTAGGCGAGCGGGCCGCGGTGCCATAGAGGCACGCCTGTACTAGCGTCGAGCCATGCGCGTCGACGTCATCAGCCGTGAGTATCCGCCCGAGATCTACGGGGGAGCGGGGGTGCACGTCGCGGAGCTCGTGCGGGCCCTGCGCGAGTCGCTCGACGTGCGGGTGCGCTGCTTCGGCGCGCCGCGCAACGAGGCCGACACCCACGCCTACCTGGTTCCGGGAACCCTGAGCTCGGCGAACCCGGCGCTCGCGACCCTCGGTGTCGACCTCGCGATCGCCGACGACGTCGACGGCGCCGACCTCGTGCACTCGCACACCTGGTACGCGAACGCCGCCGGGCACCTCGCGCAGCTGCTGCACGGCATTCCGCACGTCGTCACCGCCCACAGCCTCGAGCCGCTGCGCCCGTGGAAGGCGGAGCAGCTCGGCGGCGGGTACCGCGTCTCGCGCTGGATCGAGAAGACGGCGTTCGAGTCCGCCGACGCCGTCATCGCCGTGAGCGATGGCATGCGCCGCGACATCCTGCGCTGCTACCCCGACATCGACGAGTCGCGGGTGACGGTCATCCACAACGGCATCGATCTCGAGCGCTGGCAGCGCACGATCGACCACGACGCGGTGCGCGCCCTCGGCATCGACCCCGACCGGCCGACGGTGGTCTTCGTGGGCCGCATCACGCGGCAGAAGGGGCTGCCCTACCTGCTGCAGGCCGCCCGTCGCCTACCGGCGGACGTGCAGCTCGTGCTCTGCGCGGGCGCCCCTGACACCCCCGAGATCCTGCGCGAGGTGCAGAACGGCGTCGCCGCGCTGCAGGCCGAGCGCACGGGCGTGGTCTGGATCGAGCGCATGCTCAGCCCGCTCGAGCTCTCGGCCGTGCTCTCGGCCGCGACCGCGTTCGTCTGCCCGAGCGTCTACGAGCCGCTCGGCATCGTGAACCTCGAGGCGATGGCCTGCGGCGTCGCCGTCGTCGGCACCGACACCGGGGGCATTCCCGAGGTCGTCGACGACGGCATCACCGGCCGCCTGGTGCCGATCGATCAGGTGCACGACGGCTCGGGAACGCCGCTCGACCCCGAGCGGTTCATCGCCGACCTCGCCGCGGCCCTCATCGAGGTCGTCACCGACCGGGATGCGGCTCTCGCGATGGGCGCCGCCGGTCGCGCCCGCGCCGAGGCGATGTTCTCGTGGCCGAGCATCGCCGCGCGCACGACCGAGCTGTACCGCAGCCTGCTCTAGGCTGGAGCCATCATGGCCAGTGTTCTCGAGTTCGACGACGTCTCTCTGACCCGTGATGGCACGACCATCCTCGACCATGTGTCCTGGCAGGTGACCTCCGACCAGCGCTGGGTCGTCCTCGGCCCCAACGGCGCCGGCAAGACGACGATGCTGCAGGTCGCGGCATCGTTCCTGCACCCGAGCGCGGGCCGGGCCGTCGTGCTCGACGAGACGCTCGGGTCGACGGACGTGTTCGAGCTGCGACCCCGCATCGGGTTCGCCTCCACGGCGCTGGCGCGACGCATCCCGGGCAACGAGCGCGTGCTCGATGTCGTGATGACCGCCTCGTACTCGGTCACCGGCCGGTGGAACGAGGAGTACGACGAGGTCGACGTGCGGCGCGCCGAGCGGGTGCTGCGCGAGTGGCACCTCGACGGCTTCGGCGACCGGCTGTTCGGCACGCTCAGCGATGGCGAGCAGAAGCGCGTGCAGATCGCCCGCGCGATCATGACCGACCCCGAGCTGCTGCTGCTCGACGAGCCCGCCGCGAGCCTCGATCTCGGCGCGCGGGAGGAGCTGCTGCAGCTGCTCGGCGCGTACGCGAGCGAGCCCTCGTCGCCGGCGATGGTCATGGTCACGCACCACGTCGAGGAGATCCCGCCCGGATTCACCCACGCGCTGCTGCTGCGGAAGGGCGCCATCGCCGCCGCGGGCCCGCTCGAGACGGTGATGACGAGCGAGAACCTGACCGCGGCGTTCGGCCTGCCGCTCCAGGTGAGCCGCGACGGCGCCCGCTTCACCGCGCGAGCCGCCTGATCCGTTGCGGCTCGCACCCGCCGCTCGGCCGCGGCTCTGCTAGGCTTGGCGGTCGGGTCTCGAACCCTTTCGCGCGCCCGGAACGGGCAGCGCCCATCGCAAACGTCCAAGGAATCCGCTCATGAAGACTGACATCCACCCCGAGTACGCGCCCGTCGTGTTCCGCGACCTGGCCTCGGGCGAGACCTTCCTCACCCGCTCGACGGTGTCGAGCGACAAGACCATCGAGCTCGACGGTGTCACCTACCCGGTCATCGACGTCGAGATCTCGTCGGCCTCGCACCCGTTCTACACGGGCAAGCAGCGCATCCTCGACTCGGCCGGTCGTGTCGAGAAGTTCAACCAGCGCTTCAAGGGCTTCGGCAACTAGTCGACCCCGACATGACGGAGGGCCCCGCCGGATCGGCGGGGCCCTTCGGCGTTCCAGCGGCAGCGTCAGCCGCCGTGGCGCACCGGCCAGCCGCGGTCAGCCGTGAAGGTGTGGTCGCGCTGCGTGCGCATGTAGCTCTCGAAGCTGTCGGCCTGCTGGTCGTGCCAGCGCACCTGGGCCGCGTGCAGCTCGGCGAGGGTGCCGGGCAGGGCGGCGGCGTGCGTCGAGGCGATGGCCCGCGCGACGTGGCCCGCGGCGATCGCGTCGACGCCGGCGTCGTGCGCGCCGTCGAGGGCGACCCCGTAGTGGGCGGCCGCGACCTCGAGGGTGCGCTTGCCCTTGCGGTAGCGGTCGACGGCCTTGTCGATGACGAGCGGGTCGATGACCGGAGCCGGATCGACGAGAGGCGCGACGCCGTGCCGCGCGGCCTCGTGCGCGAGCAGGGAGAGGTCGTAGGGGGCGTTGTAGACCACGAGAGGGCGACCGGCGGCGAGCTGGGCGCGCAGCTCGGCCACGATCGCGGCCACGACCTCGGGGGCCGGGCGACCCTCGGCCCGCGCGCGCTCGGTCGTCACGCCATGAATGGCCGCGGCACCCTCCGGGATCTCGACGCCGGGGTCGGCCAGCCAGTCGCGTCGCGACACGAGCGCGCCGGAGGCGTCGAGCAGGGCGACACAGGCGGTGACGATGCGGGCGGTGCGGACATCCACCCCCGTCGTCTCGAGATCGAAGACCGCCAGGTCGCCGTCGAGGAGGCTCATCGCGCCGCGTCCGCGCCGAGCCAGAAGAAGCTCTGGCTGCCGAGTGTGAGCGTGAGGCGTCCGTCGTCGCCGACCGGGGGGAAGGGCGCGCCCCCGAAGAGGTCGTGCAGGCCCGCTCCCTCGAGACCCTCTGCGGTGATCGTCACCGACACGGGGTTGTGGGCGAACGAGAAGACGCACAGGATGCGCTCGGCCGAGTCGCCCAGGTGCGTGCCGGTTCCGGCGTACTCGCGCACGAACGCCAGCACCGACTCGTTGTCGGTGCGCAGCACGCGCATCGTGCCGAGGCCGAAGGTCGGGTGCGCCTTGCGCACGTGGATGACGTTGCGCACCCAGTGCAGCAGCGAGCGCGATTGGGCCAGCTGGCTCTCGACGTTGATCTGGTTGTAGTGGTAGACGAGCGACTGCACGACGGGCAGGTACAGCTTGCCGGGGTCGGCGGTCGAGAAGCCCGCGTTGCGGTCGGGCGTCCACTGCATGGGCGTGCGCGAGCTGTCGCGGTCGGGCAGCCAGATGTTGTCGCCCATGCCGATCTCGTCGCCGTAGTACAGGAAGGGGCTTCCCGGCAGGCTGAAGAGCAGGGCGTGGGCCAGTTCGAGCTCCGACCGTGCGTTGTCGAGCAGCGGCGCCAGCCGCCGGCGGATGCCAACGTTGGCGCGCATCCGCGGGTCGTAGGCGTACCACCCGTACATGGCCTGCCGGTACTCCTCGCTGACCATCTCGAGGGTCAGCTCGTCGTGGTTGCGCAGGAAGACGCCCCAGGCGCTGCCCTCGGGGGCGTGCACCTCCTCGCTCAGCTGCCGCTCGAGCTCGGTCGCCTGCTGCGAGCGCAGCGCGTAGAAGATGCGCGGCATGACCGGGAAGTCGAAGGCCATGTGGCACTCGGGCTGCTCGTCGGTGCCGAAGAACTCGACGACCTCGTGGGGCCACTGGTTGGCCTCGGCGATGAGGATGCGGCCGGGGTACTCCTCGTCGATCATCGCGCGCAGCTTCGCGATGAACGCGTGGGTGGGCGGCTCGCTCTCGCCGGTGCCGCCATCGGACTCGTAGAGATAGGGGATCGCGTCGAGGCGGAAGCCGTCGACGCCGAGGTCGGCCCAGAACCGCACCACGTCGAAGATCTCGTCGTGCACCTTCGGGTTCTCGAAGTTCAGGTCGGGCTGGTGCGAGAAGAACCGGTGCCAGTAGAACTGGCGCCGCACCGGGTCGAAGGCCCAGTTCGACTCCTCGGTGTCGACGAAGATGATGCGCACGTCCTGGTACTTCTCGTCAGTGTCGCTCCAGACGTAGTAGTCGCCGTAGGGCCCCTGCGGGTCCTCCCGCGACGCCTGGAACCAGGGGTGCTGATCGGAGGTGTGGTTGATGACGAGGTCGATGACGATGCGCATGTTGCGCTCGTGCGCCTTCGTCACCAGCTCGCGGAACTGCTCGATCGTGCCGAACTCGGGCAGCACCGCGGTGTAGTCGGCGACGTCGTAGCCGCCGTCGCGCAGCGGGCTCTCGAAGAACGGCGGCAGCCACAGCGCATCGACGCCGAGCCACTGCAGGTAGTCGAGCTTCGAGATGAGGCCCGCGAGGTCACCGATGCCATCGCCGTTCGAATCCATGAACGAGCGCACCATCACCTCGTAGAACACGGCGCGACGGTGCCAGTGCGGGTCGAGAGCGAGGCCGGGAGTGGTGAGGGGGGCGGTGAACGACACCCGCCTAGACTAATCACGATGGCCACTCCCTCTCCGTACGCCGAGGCGCTCGCGCGCATCCCGGCGCGCGAGCGCGACATCGAGGTGCTCGGCTCGCGCACCCATCTGGTGGAGTACGGCGAGCCCGACGCCGACCGCACGGTCGTGCTCGTGCACGGCTTCCGCGGCGACCACCACGGGCTCGGGCCGGTCGTGGCGCAGCTGCCGGGCATCCGCTTCATCGCCCCTGACCTGCCCGGGTTCGGTGCCAGCGAGCCGCTCGTCGGCCGGGCGCACGACATCGCCGGCTACACGGCCTGGCTCGACGCCTTCCTGCACGCGACCGGTGTGCACGGCACGGCAGTGCTGCTCGGCCATTCGTTCGGCTCGATCGTGGTCTCGGCCGCCGTCGCGAGCGGTGTTCCGACGCCGCGGGTGATCCTGGTCAACCCGATCGGGCAGAACGCGCTCGCGGGGCCGCGCGGGGTGATGACCCGGCTCGCCGTCGGCTTCTACCGGGTGGGCGCGTCACTGCCCGAGCGGCTGGGGTTCGCGGCGCTGCGCAGCAGGCTTGTGACCCGCATCATGAGCGTCACGATGGCGAAGACCGACGACCGCACGCTGCGGCGCTGGATCCACGAGGAGCACGACCGCTACTTCTCGGCCTTCGCGAACCGCGACAGCCTGCTCGAGGCGTTCCGCACCTCGGTCTCGCACGACGTCTCGGAGTTCGCCGCTGCCGTCGCGCCCACCACGCTGCTGATCGTCGCCGACGAGGACGACATCACGCCGCTCTCCGCGCAGCAGCACCTGGTGACGCTGTTCCCGGATGCCCGCCTCGAAGTCATCACCGGCGTCGGGCACCTCATCCACTACGAGAAGCCGGTCGAGGCGGCGGCGGCCATCCGCGGCTTCCTCGCCTAGCACGCCGATGCGCATCCTCATCGACTGCCGCTACGTGCGCTTTCCGCGCCACGACGGCATCAGCCGGTTCACCGCTGGCCTCGTGGATGCCCTCCGCCCGCTGCTCGCCGACTCCGAGTCGCTCGAGCTTCTCATCAGCGACGAGCGACAGCTGTCGATGCTGCCCGACGGGCTGCCCTGGCACCGCGTCAGCGGCCCCACGAGCCCGCGTGAGCCGTTCGTCGCGCTGCAGGTGAACCGTCTGGCGCCGGACGTCGTCTTCAGCCCCATGCAGACGATGGGCGCGCTCGGGCGGCACTACCCGCTGGTGCTCACCCTGCACGACCTCATCTACTACGCGCACCCGACGCCGCCGCGCGACCTGCCGTGGCCCGTGCGGCTGGGCTGGCGGCTTTACCACCTGGCGTGGTGGCCGCAGCGGCTGCTGCTCAACCGTGCCGACGCGGTCGTCACCGTCAGCGACACCACCCGATCGCTCATGCGGCAGCACCGGCTGACGCGGCGGTCGATCACGGTCGTGCCGAACGCCGCAGACCGGCCCTCCACGGTCGCCGCGCGCTCGCGCCCCGCGGGCATCGAGCTCGTCTACATGGGCTCGTTCATGCCCTACAAAGGCGTCGATACGCTCGTCGCTGCCCTGCACCACCTGCCCGGCGCTCGCCTGCACCTGCTGAGCCGCATCCGCCCCGCCGACCGCGCGCGCTTCGAGGCGGCGGCTCCCGCCGGCGCGCTCGTCGTGCACGACGGCGTGAGCGACGAGGAGTACGCCGCGCTGCTCGACAGCGCCACGGCGCTCGTGAGCGCGTCGCGCGACGAGGGCTTCGGCATCCCGCTCGTCGAGGCGATGGGCCGCGGCACGCCCGTCGTGGTGAGCGACATCCCGATCTTCCGCGAGATCGGCGGCGACACGGCGCTGTACGCGACGCCGGGGGATGCGCAGGCCTTCGCCGCCCGCATCACCGACCTGCTGGCCGCGGGGGAGTGGGAGCGCCGCTCGGCCGCTGCTCCCGCCGAGGCCGCCCGCTTCGACTGGGGACGGTCGGCCGCGGTGCTGCTCGAGTTGCTTCGCGAGCAGGCCGCTGCGGGACGAGCGCGACGTTAGCGAGACGCCTCGGGAAATGCTCTCAGCAGACTCCCGAAAGCAAGGACGACCGTCAGCGGGTGCCGATGTCGGCGAGCACGCCGCCCGTCCACGCGACGAGCTGCTGCGGGCTCGCCGGGAACACGTCGTAGGCGCTGCCCGCCGCTGACCAGACCGTGTCGAAGCGCAGCAGGCCGCGGTCGATCACCGTGCGCACGGGGGCGGGATGCCCGAGCGGCGGCACCCCGCCGATCGAGTAGCCCGTCGCCTCTTTGACCGTCTTCGCGTCGGCCTTCTCGATGCGGGCGTTCAGCACCGCGGCAAGGGCGTCGAGGTCGGCGCGGTTGTCGCCGCACACGAGCGCCAGAACCGGTTCGCGCGCGTCGTCATCGTCGACCGCTACGAAGACGAGGGACTTGACGATCGCGCCGACCTCTACACCGACCGCGGCAGCGGCCTCGGCGGCCGTGTGGGTGGAGTCCGGCATCCGTCGGGGAGTGATCGGCAGGTGCGCCGTCGCCTGCAGGAATCGCTCGGGGCCGCTCGCCATCAGCGCGCCTCGCGCTCCCGCTCGGCGAGCCGGTTCTGCTGCTCGAAGTCGTCGGTGTACGGGAAGATCGAGCGCTCGTCGAGCGGGTCGTCGAAGGCGACCAGCTCGAGCGAGCCGTCGGCGTGCCGGAAGGAGTGCACCGAGCCGTTCGTGATCGGTTCGCGATGCCTCCCGGGAGCCACCGTCTCGAGCACGCTGCGGATGACACCGCCGTGGGCGACGACGATGACCGCCTCGCCGGGGTGGCGGGCCGCGAGGTCGTGCAGAGCGGCGACCGCGCGCTCGGCGACGGCCTCGCGCGGCTCACGCCCGGGCACGTCGACGCCGTCGGGGTAGCGCGCATCGATCTCGGGGCCGGTGAGCCCCTCGGCTTCGCCGTAGTCGCGCTCGGCGAGCCGGGGCTCGAGCTCGGGCTCGCCGAGACCGACCGCCTCGCCGATCAACCGGGCCGTCTCAGCGGCCCGCGACAGGGGTGAGGCGACGATGGCGGTCCAGCGCCGGCTCGACAGCAACCCGCCGGTCGCGCGGGCCTGCGCGCGCCCCGTGTCGTTGAGCGGGATGTCGGTCGAGCCCTGGATGCGCCGCTCACGGTTCCAGTCGGTCTCGCCGTGCCGCACGAGCGCGAACACCGTCATGAGCAGTCCTTCCGCCGGCCCCGGCGGTCGGGGTCGATCAGGCCGACAGCGCCTCGCGCAGAGCGGCGAGCGTCTCGGTCGTGCCTGCCTCGATCTTAAGGGCGGCGCGGCCATCGGCCTTCGTCTCGCCGCGGTTGACGATGATCGTCGGGATGCGCTTCTTGGCTGCTTGGCCGACGAGCCGGATGCCCGAGTTCACGACGAGCGACGACCCGAGCACGAGCAGCGCATCGGAGCGGGCCACGATGCCGCGGGCCTCCTCGAACTTCACGGGCGGCACGAACTCGCCGAAGAAGACGATGTCGGGCTTGAGGGTTCCGCCGCAGACCGAGCACTCGGGCACGGCGAAGCGCGAGACGTCGGCGACCTCGGCATCACCATCCGGATTCATCGTCGCGTCGGCGTCGCTCAGCCACGGGTTGAGCGCGGTGATGCGCTCGGCGATCGCTCCGCGGTCGAAGGTCTGGCCGCAGTGCAGGCACGTGACGCGGTCCATGCTGCCGTGCAGGTCGACCACGCGGCGGCTGCCCGCACGGATGTGCAGGCCGTCGACGTTCTGCGTGACGACCCCCGTGACGATGCCGGCCGTCTCGAGCTCGGCCAGGGTGACGTGCCCGGCGTTCGGACGAGCAGCCGCGAAGCGGCTCCAGCCGAGGTGGCTGCCGGCCCAGTAGCGCTTGCGGTAGGGCTCGTCGGCGAGGAACTGGCTGTAGGTCATCGGGGTGCGCACGGGGGCGCCGGCACCGCGGTAGTCGGGGATGCCCGAGTCGGTGCTCACGCCGGCCCCCGTCAGCACGGCGATGCGACGGCCGCGCAGCAGCTCGACGGCCTGGTCGACGGCGGCGCGCGCGGCCGCATCCAGCTCGACGAGCGGTGCGGCGATCGACATGGGGCCTCCGGTGGTTCTTCTGCTCAGGCTAGAACGCGCGGGTTTCGGATATGTTTCCGGAGGCTGGCAGCGCGACCCGTGTCGGCCCGAGCACGAGACGAGCATCCATGCGCATCGCCCCCATCACGAGCCTCGACGAGCCGGCCCTCGCCGATTACGCGCGCCTCACCGACGTCGCCCTGCGGCGCGTCACCGAGCCGGCCGGGGGGCTCTACATCGCCGAGTCGCTCACGGTCATCGAGCGGGCGCTGCGGGCGGGGCACGAGCCGCGCTCGGTGCTCACGAGCGAGCGCTGGCTGCCCGAGCTCGAAACGATGCTGGGCGACCACGACGTCACCGTGCACGTCGGCGACGCGGGGGTTCTCGAGCAGCTGACCGGCTTCCACCTGCATCGCGGCGCACTCGCGAGCATGCACCGGCCGCCGCTGACCCCGGTGGTCGATCTGCTGCGGGATGCCCGCCGCGTGGTCATCGTCGAGGACGTCGTCGACCACACCAACGTCGGCGCGATCTTCCGCTCGGTGGCGGGCCTGGGCGCCGACGCGGTGCTCGTGACGCCGCGCTGCGCTGACCCGCTCTACCGCCGCAGCGTGCGCGTGTCGATGGGCACGGTGCTGCAGGTGCCGTGGACGCGCCTGCCGGAATGGGACGAGGCGGTGCCGCTGCTGCACGACGCGGGCTTCACGATCGCCGCTCTCGCCCTGGCCGACGACGCCGTCGACCTGCGGTCGTTCGCCGCCGACGCACCGGAGCGCGTGGCGGTCGTGGTCGGCACCGAGGGCGACGGGCTCAGCGGCGCGGCGCTCGAGGCCGCCGACACCGTCGTCACCATCCCGATGGCGCACGGGGTCGACTCCCTCAATGTCGCGGCGGCGACCGCCGTGGCGCTCTACGCGCTGCAGGCGCGACCATAGGCGCCGTGCGCTGCAGCCCGCGCGCCGCGCGAGGAGCGGCGCGCGAGACCGCTCAGCCGACGGCGACCGCGTGCAGCACGAGCGCCTGCTCCGGCCCGAGCAGGGGCACCGGCAGCCCGAGCTCGGCGAGCAGGGCACCCGAAACCGTGATGCCGCCCGCGGCGAGCCACGCGGGAGGGGCATCCTGCACCGCATGGGGGGCCGCGCCCAGCGCGACCGGCTCGATGCGGTACCGGCGGTTCGGGTCGAGACCGGGCAGCCGCAGGGGAGCGGGCACCGCGACAGCCGCGGTGGCGAGCGTCACGAGAGCGATGAGCGCCTCGTCGGCCCCGGGGGAGACGAGGGCGTGCACGTAGCGGTCATCGGTCGGCTCATCCGTGCGCACCGTCGTGCCCGTCGTCAGCAGTTCGCGGAAGCGCTTGACGGTCGCGACCCAGTCGCGCAGCACGTCGCGATCGTCGTCCGAGGCAGCGGTGACATCCCACTCGATGCCGGCGCTGCCGAACAGCGCCGTCGCGAGCCGGAACGACAGGTCGTGACGGCGCCCGGTGATGTGCGCGCGCGGGGCACCCACATGGCCCCCGAGCAGCTCGGGCGGCATGAGCAGCGCGCTGTAGCGCTGGATGCGCTGCCGATCGAGGGCATCGTTGGTGTCGCTCGTCCAGAACCGGTGCACGCGACGCGCGATGCCGAGGTCGACGCGCGCGCCACCGGACGCGCAGCTCTCGATCGCCACCTGCGGATGCCGCGCGCGCAGCTCGTCGATGAGGGCGTACACGGCCCGCGTGTGTGCGGCGGCGCTGCCGGCGTGCTGGTCGCGGTTGTGATCCCACTTGAGGAACGCGATCGGGTACTCGTCGAGCAGCGCGCAGAGCGCCTCGAGCACGTGCGCGCGCGCCGCCGGGATCGTTAGGTCGAGCGTGTGCTGGAAGCGCCACGTGGGCGGGTGGTGCGCGCCCGCTTGGTCGGAGACGTCGGCCAGCATCCAGTCGGGATGCTCCCGCGCGAGCCGCGAGTCGGGACTCACCATCTCGGGCTCGACCCAGAGCCCGAACTCCATGCCCCGCGCCACGACGGCGTCGACGAGCGGGTGCAGGCCGGCGGGCCACCGCTCGGGGTCGACTGTCCAATCGCCGAGGGCGCGGCGGTCGTCGGTGCGGCCGTGGAACCAGCCGTCGTCGAGCACGAAGCGCTCGATGCCGAGGTCGGCAGCCGCGTCGACGAGCGGCAGCAGCCGCTCGAGCTCGTGGTCGAAGTAGACGGCCTCCCACGTGTTGAGCACGACCGGCCGGTGCGTCGCGGGGCTCAGCGCCCGCACGAAGGGGTGGAACCGCTCGCTCAGACCGTCCAGGCCGCGGTCGGACCACGCCAGGATCGCGTCGGGCGCCGTATAGACCTCACCGGGGCCGAGCACGATCTCGCCGGGCTCGAGCAGCTCGGCGGCGAGGAGGCGCCGATGACCGGTGGGCAGCGCCTCGACCCCGGTCGTGCTGTTGCCGCTGAACGCGTGGTGCAGCGCCCAGACCTCGCCCGAACGGAAGCCGAAGCCCGGGGTGCCCACGACCGTGAGGTACGGGGCGTCGTGGCCGGGGCGGCCGCGACGCTGCTCGCGCAGGTGCAGACCGTCGCGCACGGCTCCGCGCTGCGGGCGCCGCTCTCCGGCCCACAGGCCCGTGAAGTCGAGCAGCTCGGCGGCGCGCGCGGGCACCGGCACGGCTGCGGCGAGACGGTGCAGCTCGACGCCCTCGGGGGCGAGGGAGCGCGCATCCATGCCGATCGTCAGCACGCCCTCGGCGGAGAGCACGGCGCGCCACGCGAGCGCGAGCAGAGCGCCGTGGTCGTCGGCGCACTCCAGCTGCACCGAGACCGACGTGTCGTCAGCGGTGACAGCGGTCTGTCGGATGCGGAGCGGCAGCCGCCCGAACGGCGCACCCGCGCGACGCACGACGAGCGCCGGGAACCCGCTGAAGCCCTCCGCCGGCGAGGCGAAGATGCTCGGCAGCACGGGGGAGTCGGGGGAGCTCGGCGCGATAGCCGCGCCGGCGTCGGCGAGGGCGGTGAGGGATTCCGGCTCGACCGCCCCGAGATCGGGGCCCCAGTGGAGGAGCCGTGGCACGGCCGTGCCGCGGGTGTCGAGCACGAGGCTGACACCCGCGGCACGGATGTGGTGAAGCGGAATACCTACTCCTTGACGGGGATGGCAGCCGCCTTCAGGGCCGCGATCGTGGACGCCTGACCAGCGGTCAGAGCCTCCAGGAGCGTACCGCTACCGGTCACCGCGGCCGAGAAGCCGTCAGCGACGTCGTTGTAGACCTGCGTCATCGTCGGGCCCCAGGTGAAGTTGGGGTCGACGTTGTTGCCGGCCTCGGCGAACACCTCGTAGATGTTCTGGCCGCCGTAGAACTCCACGCCCTCGCCGAAGACCGGGAGGTTGGCACCCTCGATGGTCGCCGGGTAGATGTTCGCGGTGCGGTTCATCGCGGTGAGCGCGTCAGCGTCGGTGTTCAGCCACAGGGCGAACTGCGCCGCCTCGTACGGGTGGTCCGAGCCCTTGAGCACCGCGGTGGTCGAGCCACCCCAGTTGCCTGCAGCGCTCGCGCCGGCCTCCCACTGCGGCATCGGGGCGACAGCCCAGTTGCCGGCGGTGTCGGGCGCGCCGCTCGCGATGGTGTTGGCGCCCCACACGGCCGAGACCCAGGTCCAGATCTCGCTCGAGTTGTAGGCGGCGTTCCACTCGTCGGTCCACGGCGGGTAGACGGCGACGAGGTCGTTGTCGATCAGACCCTGCCAGTACTCGGCGACCTGGGTCGTCTCGGCACCAGTCAGGTCGACCGTCCAGCCGTCAGCGTCGTTCGAGAACCATTGACCGCCCGCCTGCCACACCAGGCCCGCGAAGGCGTTGATGTCGCTCTGCGAGAAGTTGTTGATGTAGCCGCCGAGCTCGCGGATCTGCGCGGCAGCAGCCTCGTACTCCTCCCAGGTGGTCGGCACCGGGATGCCGGCCTGCTCGAAGAGGTCAGCGCGGTAGAACATGGCCATGGGGCCGGTGTCTTGCGGGATCGCGTAGACCGCGTTCTCCTCGCCGAAGGTGACCTGGCTCCAGGTCCACGGCACGAACTGGTCCTCGGCCTCGAGGATGCCCTCGCAGGCCGCGATGTTCTCCAGGCCGTCCTGAACGCGGAAGTTCGGCATCGCGTCGAACTCGATCTGACCCAGGTCGGGGGCGTTGCCGGCCTCGAGCTGGTTGAAGAAGTTCTGGTACGTGCCGCCGTTGCCGTTCGGGCCGGTCTGCACCTCGACCTGGATGTCGGGGTTCTCCTCGTTCCAGATCGCCACCGCCTCCTCGACGCCGGGGAGCCAGCTCGTGAAGGTGAGGGTGACGGGTCCGTCGGAGGGTGCGCAGTCGCCGCCCGCGGCGGGGGCGTCGGTGCCCCCGGTCGAGCAGGCCGTCAGCGCAAGCGCGGAGATGGCCGCGATGGCCCCCACGCGTGCGACTCGAGAGATCGCCATGCTGTGTTCCTTTCGATTGGTGGTGGTGCTCCACTCGCCCGCGTCGCGGTCGAGGGTCTTTCGGCGGCTCACTTGAGCCCGCCGTTCGCCAGCCCCGACTGCCAGAAGCGCTGCAGTGCGAGGAAGGTGACGATGAGGGGGATGATCGACAGCAGCGAGCCGATGACGACCAGCGCGCGGATGTCGGGGATCTGGCTCACCTGCGTGTTCCAGACGTAGAGGCCGAGCGTGACGGGGAACAGCCCCTCGTCGCGCAGCATGATGAGCGGCAGGAAGAAGTTGTTCCAGATCGCGACGAACTGGAACAGGAAGATCGTCACGAGTGCGGGCGCCATGAGCCGCGTCGCCACCGTGAAGAACGTGCGCACCTCGCCGGCTCCGTCGATGCGGGCGGCCTCGATGATCTCGTCGGGAACGCTCGCCGCGGCATAGATGCGCGACAGGTAGACCCCGAAGGGGCTCACGAGGCTCGGCAGCAGCACCGCCCAGATCGTGTTCGTCGCACCCGCCTGGCTGAACAGCAGGAACAGCGGGAGGGCGAGCGCCGTCGCCGGCACGAGCACCCCGCCGAGGATGATGTTGAACAGCGTCTCGCGACCGCGGAAGGCGTACTTCGCGATCGCATAGCCGGCCATCGCGGCGATGAGCGTCGCGAGGGCGGCTCCCACCCCGGCGTAGAGGGCGCTGTTGGCCAGCCACTGCAGGAACACGCCGTCGCGGTACTGCACGAGCGCGGCGATGTTGTCGAACAGGGCGAAGTCGGCGAACCACAGCGGGTTCGTCGTCGTGAAGTCCTCGCGCGTCTTGCTCGAGGCGACGACGAGCCACCACAGCGGCGTGAGGAAGTACAGCGTCGCGACGATCATCACGGCCATGGCGATCGTGCGCGAGATGGCGCTCTCGCGGATGCCTCCGTCGCGCGCCGGGCGCTTCGCAGCCTCCTGCGTCCGCAGGGCGCGGGTCTCGGTGGTGACGCTCATAGGGCTGCCCTCCGCTGGGTGAGCTTGAGCACGGTGAACGAGAGCACGAAGGTCGCCAGGGCGAGCACGACCGACATGGCGGCGGCGAGGCTGATGTTCGGCACCGACGCGGTGGAGTAGATCGTCAGGTTGGGCGTGAAGACGCTCGTGACCGCCGCCGAGAAGCTCTGGAAGACCTGCGGCTCTGCCAGCAGCTGCAGGGTGCCGATGATCGAGAAGATGCCCGTGAGCACGAGAGCCGGCACGACGAGCGGGATCTTGATCGCCCAGGCGATGCGGAACTGCCCAGCGCCGTCGAGGCGCGCGGCCTCGTAGATCTCCTGCGGGATCGACAGCAGCGCCGAGTAGATGATCAGCATGTTGTAGCCGACGTAGACCCAGGTGACCACGTTCGCGATCGACCAGAGCACCGCCTCCGCCGACAGGAAGTCGAACTGCGAGGTGACGGCCGTGAACGGCGACAGGTTGGGCGAGTACAGGAAGCCCCACATGATGGCCGCGATCACGCTCGGCACGGCGTAGGGCGCGAAGAACGCCAGCCGGAAGAATTTCGAGCCGCGGACGAGCGGCGAGTCGAGCAGCAGGGCGAGGATCAGTGCGAGCCCGAGCATGATCGGCACCTGCACGACGCCGAACAGCAGCACCCGCCCGATCGAGCTCCAGAACGGCTCGTTCTGGAACACCTGGATGTACTGGGTGAGACCGCCGAAGACCTGCACGGCCGGCCCGAAGGTGCCCTCGCGCTCGACCGTCAGGAGCGACTGGTAGACCGCGTAGAGGATCGGCACGAGGTAGAACAGCGTGAACAGCACGCCGAACGGCAGCAGGAAGATCGCGAGAGCTCCCCGGTGTCGGACGGCTCTCGAAGCCTTGACGGCAGTGTCAGTGGCCACGATCGCTCCTTCCCGAAGCAATGACCCGCACGGCCCCCGCCGGCACGACCGCCGAGCCCTCGATCCGCTCGTCCGAGACGAGATCGTGGCCCGCGACCGGCACCGTGATGGCCTCCGTGCGGTGGTTGATGATGAAGGTGAAGCGCTCGGTGGCCGACACCCGGTTCACGATGTCGACGTCGGGGCCGACCTCGAGAGCCGGAACGCCGGCCTCCGCGCACAGCTCGCGCAGCAGCGCGAGCACGCCCTCATCATCGAGCACCGTCGCGGTGTACCACGCGCTTCCCGCGCCGACGGCGCGGCGGGTCAGGGCGGGGGATGCGGCTGCGGGACCGTCGACGAAGGTGTCGCGCACCTCCGCGCTCAGCACGCGAACCTGCTCGCTCCAGATGCGCGCGCGACGCCCCGAGTCGAGCAGCACGGTCGCCTCCGCGGCGAGCGGGCGGAACTCGTCGACGACCGTCCCGATGAGCTCGCGGAAGGCGCCCGGGTACCCGCCCGGTCGGATGGCGTCGTTCTCATCGACGATGCCGCTGAAGGGCGTGATGAGCACCGTGGCGCCGGATGCGGCGGCATCCGCGATGGCCCGTGCATCGTCATCCGTCAGCGTGTAGAGGGTCGGAACCACGACCAGGTCGTACCCGGCGAGGTCGGTGCCCGGAGCCACGATGTCGACCGTGACCCCCAGCGACCGCAGGGCACGGTGGTACCGGTGCGCTTCGGGGAGGTACTGCAGCAGGCGGCTGGGTTGCGCGTCGCCCTCGGCGGCCCACCAGGACTGCCAGGAGAACACGAGCGCCGCACGGGCCTCGACCCGGGTTCCGACGACCGGCGAGAGACGGTCGAGCAGGGCCGAGAGCTCGAGGCTCGAGGCCCAGCCGGCGCCCGCCGTGCCGCTGTGCGGCAGGAGGGCCGAGTGGAACTTCTCGGCGCCGCTGCGCGAGGCGCGCCACTGGAAGAAGCAGATCGAGTCGGCGCCGCGTGCCACATGCCCGAGCGCCGTGCGCACCAGCTCGCCCTCGCGCTTGGCGTGGTTGACAGGCTGCCAGCTGACCGCACTCGTCGAGGTCTCCATGAGCATCCACGGGCGGCCGGCGGCGAGACCGCGGGTCAGATCGGCGCTGAAGGCGAGCTCGGCGAGCGGGTCGCCCAGCCGGTGGTCGAGGTAGTGGTCGTTCGCGATCAGGTCGAGGTGCGGCGCCCACGACCAGTAGTCCTGGGTCTGGATGTGCGCCGTGACCATGAGGTTGGTCGTCACGGGCACCGACGAGCGCGAGCGCAGCACCGACTCCTCGGCGCGGTAGTGCTCGAGCAGGGCATCCGACGAGAACCGCTTGAAGTCGAGCAGGTGGGCCGGGTTGCCGGCCGAGCGGGTCGCGCGCGGCGGCAGCACGTCGTCCCAGGTGCCGTAGCGCTGGCTCCAGAAGGCGGTTCCCCACGCGGCGTTGAGAGCGTCGAGGGTTCCGTAGCGCTGACGCAGCCAGGTGCGGAACGCCGCGGCCGACACGTCGCAGTAGCAGAGCGCGTTGTGGCAGCCGAGCTCGTTCGACACGTGCCACAGCGCGAGCGCCGGGTGATCGCCGTAGCGCTCGGCCATGGCGGTGACCAGCTCGAGGGCCTTCTGCCGGAAGATCGGCGAACTCGGGCACCAGGCCTGCCGACCGCCGGGCCACGCGAGCGTGCCGTCGGCGAAGCGGGGGAGCGTCTCGGGGTGGATGCGGGCCATCCACGGCGGCGGCGACGAGGTGCCGGTTCCGAGGTTCACGCGGATGCCCGCCTCGTGGAGCATCGCCATGATGCGGTCGAGCCGGCTGAAGTCGAACGGCCCGGGCTGCGGCTGCAGCTGCGCCCAGCCGAAGATGTTGATCGCGACGAGGTCGACGCCGAGCTCGCGCATCAGGCGGATGTCGTCGACCCAGACCGACTCGTCCCATTGCTCGGGGTTGTAGTCGCATCCGAGGGTGATCGTTCCCGCGGCCCAGCCCGGCACGAGCGGCTGCTCGGCACGGAGGGTCAGGGGAGTGCTCACGGGGTTCGTCCTTCCGGCCGCGGGTCAACGTCGTCGTCGCTCGGTTCGCCCGTTCTGTGAGCGTGCACAGGTTGCGCTGCATGCTAAACAGGTCGGGTTT
>JAIXXG010000011.1 GCA_027490915.1 Microbacteriaceae bacterium | reverse complement strand
CTTCCTGCCCGTCGTGACGAGCTGGATCGCGGTCGCCGTCGTCTGGCGCTGGCTGCTCAACCCCAACAACGGCGTCGTCAACAGCGTGCTCGGCTGGGTCGGCATCGACGGCCCCGGCTGGTGGACCGACCCCGCGTGGTCGATGCCGTCGATCATCCTCGCGAGCGCGTGGAAGGATCTCGGGTTCGTCATGGTGATCCTGCTGGCCGGCCTGCAGGCGATCAATACCGAGCTCTACGACGCCGCCAAGGTCGATGGCGCGAATGCCTGGCAGCGCTTCTGGAACGTGACGCTGCCGATGCTCAGCCCGAGCACGTTCTTCGTGATCGTCATCTCGCTCATCAACGGGTTCCAGGTCTTCGACCAGGTCTACGCGATGACCGGGGGCGGCCCGGCCGGATCGAGCCAGGTCGTCGTCCAGCAGATCTACGACCTGACCTTCCGCTACGGCGCCGCCGGCGAGGCGGCCGCCCTGTCGTGGATGCTCTTCGCGGTGATCCTCGGCGTGACCGTCGTGCAGGTCATCGGCCAGAAGCGGTGGGTGCACTATGCGTGAGCAGACGACGAGCCGCGCGGGCTGGGTGCTGCTGCACGCGGTCGTCATCCTCGGCGCCCTGGCGATGCTCTTCCCCTTCATCTGGACGTTCATCACCTCGATCACCCCGGGGGCCGGCTTCTCGATCACCCCGCGCCTCTGGCCCGACAACCCGTCGTTCCAGGCCTACGAGACGCTCTTCACCGAGCGGCCCTTCGCGCGCGTCGTGCTCAACAGCCTGCTGCTCGCCGTCGTCACGACCCTCGTGCAGCTGTTCACGAGCGCGACAGCGGCCTACGCCTTCAGCCGGCTGCCGTTCCGTGGGCGCGGCATCGTCTTCGCGGTGTATCTGGCGACGATGATGGTGCCGCTGCAGGTGCTCGTCGTGCCGCTGTTCGCCGAGCTGAAGGCTTTCGGCCTGCTGAACACCTACCTCGGCGCGCTGCTGCCGACGTTCGCGAGCGCGTTCGGCATCTTCCTGCTGCGGCAGGCGATCAACCAGGTTCCGCGCGAGCTCGACGAGGCCGCCACGCTCGACGGCGCGGGCCACGTGCGCATCTTCGTGTCGATCATCCTGCCGAACATCAAGCCGGCGCTCGCCACGCTCACGATCTTCGCCTTCATGGGCAGCTGGAACAGCTTCCTGTGGCCGCTCATCGTGCTGCGCGACCCCGAGCTGCAGACCCTGCCGATCGCGCTCGCGGGCCTGCAGGGCCAGTACACCACCGCGTGGGACGTCATCATGGCCGGCTCCGTCGTGAGCGTGCTGCCGATGCTCGCGCTCTACATCTTCGCCCAGCGATACGTCATCCAGGGCGTCGCCAGCTCGGGGCTCAAATAGGCCTCGGGAATCCACCCATCCGAAAGATCCGCACCACCGGTACCGAATATCAAAGGAGATAGCACTCACATGAAGCGTTCACTGCTCGCCGCGGCCGGCATCGCCGCCGCGTCGGCTCTCGTGCTCGGCGGCTGCTCGACCGAGCCCGCCGCCGACGAGGGCCCCATCACCATCACCTACAGCAACTTCATCTCGGCGGGCGGCAACGAGGAGAACCTCGCCGCCATCGTCGACGCGTTCGAGGCCGAGAACCCGAACATCACCGTCGAGGTGACGACGCTGCCCTACGGCGACTACTTCACCGCGCTGCAGACCGACCTCGCGGCCGGCACCATCGCCGACGTGGTCGACACCGACTTCGGGTTCTTCCAGACCCTCGCCGACTCGGGTGCCCTCGCGCCGCTCGAGGTCGCGAACCCCGAGGCCTACCGCGAGTCGCTCGTCGACGCGTACTCGCGCGACGGCGTCAGCTACGGTCTGCCGAGCTCGTTCTCGGCCGTGGTGCTCTACTACAACGCCGACCTGTTCGACCAGGCCGGCCTCGAGTACCCGACCGCCGACTGGACCTGGGAGGACGAGCAGGCCGCGGCCGAGGCGATCACCGCCCTCGGCGACGGCATCTGGGGCAGCCATCAGCCCGTGTCGTTCTTCGAGTTCTACAAGGTGCTCGCGCAGAACGGCGAGTCGTTCCTCAACGACGACCGCACCGCTGTCGCCTTCAACACCCCGGGCGGCATCGAGGCGGCCGAGTGGCTGGTCAACAAGTCGGGCACCGTCATGCCGACGATCGAGCAGGGTCAGGGCACGCCCGACTTCGACACCAACCTGTTCAAGGAGGGCAAGCTCGGCATGATGCACACCGGCATCTGGGTCTTCGGAGCCGTCGCCGACGTGCCGTTCAGCTGGGACATCGCGGTTGAGCCGGGCAACACCCAGCAGGCGAGCGCCGTGTTCTCGAACGCGGTCGGCGTCTCGGCGACCTCCGAGCACATCGAGGCGGCGACCCTGTTCGCCGAGTTCCTGACCTCGTCGCAGACGATGGTCGACGTGCGCCTCGAGTCGGGCTGGGAGCTGCCGCCGATCTCCGACGAGTCGCAGCTCGCGCTGTACCTCGAGAAGGACAACCCGGCGAACCGCCAGGCCGTGTTCGACTCGCTCGACGCGATCGCGATCCAGCCGATCGTGGCGACCGGTCAGCAGGAGATGCAGGACATCATGAACGAGGAGCTCATCGAGGCCCAGGCCGGTCGCAAGACCGTGGCCGAGGCGCTCGCGAGCGCCGAGGAGCGCATCAACGCCGTCATCGGCGGCTGATCGACCACCCATCCTCAGGCGGGGTCCCGGTGGAGCTCTTCACCGGGACCCCTCCCCGGCCACGCCCCGGAGGGCTGACGCGCATGACCATCACCACCCCGAGCGACCTCGCTCGACTCGCCGACCTCGCGGCGCGCAGCGTGACGCTGATCGAGAGCCTGCAGCACGAGGGCGGCGCCTACCCGGCGAGCCCCACATTCTCGGCCTACCAGGGCTACAGCTGGTTTCGCGATGGGGCCTTCATCGCCGACGGAATGTCGGCCGCGGGCGCCGTCGACTCCGCCTCGCGCTTCTTCGACTGGTGCGGCCGGATGCTCGCCCAGCGCCGCGACCGCATCGCCGAGATCGTCGCGGCCGAGGCCGCCGGCACCCCGTTGCCCGACGAGCGCATGCTCGCCACCCGCTTCACCTTCGATGGTGAGGAGGGCGATGACGAGTGGTGGGACTTCCAGACCGACGGCTACGGCACCTGGGTGTGGGCGTGCATCGCCCACGCCGAGCGGCATGGCTTGAGCCTCGATCGCTGGGCGGAGGGCATCCGTCTCAGCGTCGACTACCTGCTCGCGACCTGGTCGCGCCCCTGCTACGACTGGTGGGAGGAGCACCGCGACGAGGTGCACGTCTCGACCCTCGGCTGCGTGATCGCGGGGTTCGAGTCGGCCGCGCGCGCGGAGGTGCTCGAGCCGGCCGCCCGCGCGGCGGCCCGCACCGCCGCGATCGAGGCGCGCACCCTGATCGCCGGCCGCGGAGTGCGCGACGGCCACCTCGCGAAGTGGCTCGGCTCGACCGCCGTCGACGGCTCGCTGAGCGCCGTCATCGCGCCGCTCGGGGTCTTCGAGGCCGCGAGCCCGCTCGCCCGCGCCACCATCCGCGCCGTCGAGGCGCAACTGAGCGTCGACGGCGGCGTGCACCGCTACCTGCTCGACACCTTCTTCGGCGGCGGGCAGTGGCCGATCCTCAGCTGCTTTCTCGGTCTCGCCCACGCGCGCGCCGGCGACCGCGATGCCGCGATGCGCCTGCTGCGCTGGGCGGCGGGCACCGAGACGGCCGAGGGGCTGCTGCCCGAGCAGGTCGACGATCACCTGCTCGCGCCCGACCGCCACGCGGAATGGGTCGAGCGCTGGGGCCCGGTCGCGACCCCGCTGCTCTGGAGTCATGCCATGTTCGTACGCCTCGCCGTCGAGCTCGACATGCTGCAGCCGGCGGGGGTGCGCGCGTGATCCGGCACGTCCCCTTCGGCTCGGGCCACCCCTACTCGGTCGACACCGAGCAGCGCGATCCGGTCGACCCGGTCGCCGGGCAGCCGCTCACCCTCGGGGTGCGGGTGTCGGCGGGCGTCGACGTCGTGGCGCTGCAGTGGGATGACGGCGAGTCGGTACGCGAGCATCCCCTCGCCCGCACGCAGCGTCGGTCGCGCGGCCAGGCGGTCGACGGCGGCCACCTGGCCAGCGCCCAGGCGCGCCTCGCCCGCGTGGCCGGCGGCTTCGCCGTGACCCTCACCGAGCTGCAGCCGCACCGCGCGTACCGCTACCGCTTCGTGGGCGGGCCGGCCGATGCGCCGGCGTCGCAGCGCACCCGCTGGTTCTCGGTGCGCGTCGCGGCGTGGCGTGCGGCTCCCGATACGGCGGTGGCGGTGGATGCCGCTGCCGGGCTGATCCCCGGCAGTGTCGAGCTGCTCGACGACGGCGAGCGGCTCGTGCGTGCGCGCTTCGCGCTGCGACTTGCCCCGCACGAGCGCGTGAGCGGATTCGGCGAGCGCTTCGACACGCTCGACCACCGCGGCCAGAGCCTCGACTCGGTCGTGTTCGAGCAGTACAAGTCGCAGGGCGCCGAGCGCAAGACCTACCTGCCGATGCCGTTCGCCCACGTGGTGGGCGGGCGCGGCTGGGGGTTCCACGTGCGCACGAGCCGCCGGGTGTGGTTCGACGTCGGGGCGAGCGCCCCCGATCGGCTCGTGATCGAGGCCGAGGTCGACGCGCCGAGCGGCGACGATGCGCGGCTCGAGGTCGCCGCCTACGCGGGCACGCCGCACGCGGTGCTCGACGCGTTCCTCGCCGAGGTCGGCCGCCCCGAGCAGCTGCCCGACTGGGTGCTGCGCCTGTGGGCGAGCGGCAACGAGTGGAACACGCAGGCCGAGGTCATGCGGCAGGCCGACCTGCACCGCGAGCACGGCATCCCGATCGGCAGCATCGTCATCGAGGCGTGGAGCGACGAGAGCACCTTCCACGTCTGGCGCGACGCGCAGTACACGCCGCGCACCGATGGTGGGCCGATGCGTCTGGCCGACTTCACCTTCCCCGCCGACGGCGCCTGGCCCGACCCGAAGGGGATGGTCGACGAGCTGCACGCGCGCGACATCGCACTGCTGCTGTGGCAGATTCCGCTCATCAAGATGCGGCCGCACCCGCGCGGGCAGACGCGGCACGACGCCGATGCGGCTGTGCGCGAGGGCGTGCTCATCCGCGAGCCGGGCCCCGACGGTCGCCTGCGGCCGTACCGCAACCGCGGCTGGTGGTTTCCGCTCGGGCTCATGCCCGATCTCACCGACGAGCGGGCGGCGCAGTGGTGGACGGAGAAGCGCCGCTACCTCGTCGACGAACTGGGCATCGACGGCTTCAAGACCGACGGGGGCGAGCACGCCTGGGGTCGCGAGCTGCAGTATCTCGACGGTCGCCGCGGAGACGAGGCGAACGGCACCTTCCCGGCCGCCTACGCGAAGGCTTACGGCGACCTGATGCGGCGGGCCGGCAAGGCCCCCGTCACGTTCTCGCGGGCGGGCTTCACCGGCTCGCAAGCCCACGGGGCGTTCTGGGCGGGCGACGAGAACTCCACCTGGGATGCCTTCCGCTGGTCGCTGTTCGCCGGCCTGAACGCCACGGCGAGCGGAATCCTCTACTGGGGCTGGGACATCGCCGGCTTCAGCGGTGAGATCCCGACGGCCGAGCTGTACCTCCGCTCGATGGCCGCCGCGGCGTTCGTGCCGATCATGCAGTACCACTCCGAGTTCAACCACCACCGCACGCCGAGCCGCGACCGCACGCCGTGGAACATCGCCGAGCGCACGGGCGACGAGCGCGTGCTGCCGGGGGTGCGCCGCATCGTGGAGCGCCGCGAGCGTCTCGTGCCGCACCTCTCGGCCGAGAGCCGCTGGGCCATCGACCGGGGCACGTCGCTCATGCGGCCCCTGTTCTTCGACTGGCCCGACGACGAGCGGCTGTGGAGCCACCCCCTGCAGTGGATGCTCGGCCGCAGCATCCTCGTCTCGCCGGTGACCACCGAGGGGGCGACGTCGCACACCGCGACGCTGCCCGCGGGGGAGTGGGTGCACGCGACGAGCGGCGAGGCGATCGCCGGGGGCGCGACGCACACCTCGGAGGTGCCGCTAGACGACATCCCGGTCTACGTGCGCGCCGCAGACTGGCCTGCTCTGCGAGAGGCGCTGCGGCTCTAGGCTGGCAGCGTGCTGCAGCCGATCATCGCCGGGGTCGTCGGCGCGCTCACCGGGTTCGCCAGCTCGTTCGCCCTCGTCATCGCGGGGCTCATCGCCGTCGGCGCGAGCCCCGCGGAGGCGGCGAGCGGGCTGCTCGTGCTGTGCCTCGGGCAGGCGCTGCTCGCGGGGCTGCTGTCGTGGCGGTTCCGCCTGCCGTTGAGCTTCGCGTGGTCGACGCCGGGCGCCGCTCTGCTCGTCGCGGCCGAGGGCACGACGGGGTCGTACGGGGCGGCCATCGGTGCCTTCCTCGTGTGCGGGCTGCTCATCGTCGTGAGCGGGCTGTGGCCGTGGCTCGGTCGGGCGATGACGCGCATCCCGATGCCCCTCGCCGGGGCGATGCTCGCGGGCATCCTCTTTCCGATCTGCATCGCGCCCGTCACCGCCGTGATCGAGCAGCCGCTGCTCGCGGCCCCCATCGTCATCGTCTGGCTGCTGCTCGTGCGCTGGCTGCCTCGCTGGGCGGTTCCGGCCGCGATGCTCGTCGCGATCATCGGCGTGGTCATCAGCGCCGGCGATGACTGGATGCGCGGCGCGCAGCTCGCGCCCGCCCTCACGCTCACCGCGCCGGTGCTCGACCCGCTCGTCATCCTCTCGCTCGGAGTGCCCCTCTTCATCGTGACGATGGCGGGGCAGAACGTGCCGGGCTTCGCGGTGCTGTCGACCCTCGGCTACCGCGGGGTGCCCGCCCGCACCGTTCTCGTGGCCAGCGGCGCGGCCACCGCGCTGGCGGCACCGTTCGGCGGCTACGCGCTCAATCTCGCCGCCATCACTGCCGCACTGATGGCGGGGCCCGACTCGCATCCCGACGCCGGCCGGCGCTGGGTGGCGCCGATCGCCGGGGGAGTGACGTACGTGCTGCTCGGGCTCGGTGCCGGGGCCGCCACGGCCCTCGTCGCGGCAGCCCCGCCGATCCTCATCATCGCCGTGGCGGGCCTCGCACTGTTCGGTGCGTTCACGACCGGCATCGTCAGCGCCTTTGAGGCGCCGCAGACCCGACTGACCGCAGCCGTGACGCTCATCGTCGTGGCCTCGGGCGTCGTCGTGCTCGGCATCGGCAGCGCCTTCTGGGGCCTCGTCGTCGGCGCGCTCGTGATGCTCGTGACCCGCCCGAGGAGTAGTGTCGGCGCCAGCCCGACCGAGGAGGCACCATGACAGAGACCGCGGCCCAGCGTCGCGCCAGCACGATCGGCGCGGCCCGCAAGGGCGCCATCTACGGCATCATCGTCTCGTTCTCGCTCGCTGCCGTCGTCGGCATCATCGCGCTGCTGAGCGGCGACTTCGGCGAGACCCAGGGCCGCATCATCCTCACGACCCTGCTCATGGGGGCGACGAGCATCACGGCGCTGTGCCACCTGGCGATCGCCGACCGCGCGATGCGCATCGTCGGGTTCGTGGGCCTCGGGGCCAGCGCGGTCACCCTCATCACCGGTCTTGTGCTGATCTGGCGCGACTGGAGCGACCCGGGGCTGGAGGACTGGTTCAAGGTGTTCGCGGTCGCCGGCATTCTGGCGGTCAGCTTCGCCCACGCCAACCTCCTGCTGCTGCTGGCCGGGCGCCGGCGGGCCGTGATCCGCTGCGGCCTCATGGTGACGCTCGTGATGATCGCCGCCGTCGCGATCATGATCATCCTGCCGATCGTCAGCGAGGGCGAGATTCCGGGCTACGACAACGAGGAGTGGTACTGGCGCCTCTTCGGCGTCGTGGGCATCCTCGACGTGCTCGGCACCGTCGTCGTGCCGGTGCTCGCCATCTTCGTGAAAGACGCCCCGGCCGTCGCGGTCGCCGACGCGATGGGGGCGGATGCCCCTCCCACCCCGGCCGCCGGCCCCGAGCACCTCGCCCTCACCCTGCCGGCCGACGTCGCGCAGGCCCTGCAGCAGCGCGCCACCGCCGACGGGGTGGATGCCCCCACGGCCGCGCTCGAGGCGCTGCGCCGCGGGCTGCTCTAGAGCACGCGGTGCGCGGCCCTCGCTAGCCTGGGGGGATGACCGACCCCGCCAACGCACTGCCGCTCGACGAGGCCGCCCGCATCGCCCTCGCCGCCCAGGGTCTCGACTACGCCGTGCTCGACACGGGCGGGGCCGACGGCACTGCGGCGGGCAGCCCCGAGGCCGCGGCGCACGAGCGCTGGCTGCAGGCGTACCACCGCGGCTTCCACTTCGAGGCGCTGAGCCCCGAGCAGCTGGCGGAGTACCGCGCGGCCCTCGCCGGCCCGCGCACGGTCGGGGTGTGGGATGCGACGGCGGCGGAGGCGGAGCATCCCATCGCGACCGTCGCGTCGTGGCGCTCGCCGCTGAGCCTCGGCGAGACGGCGGAGGGCGAGGCGCGCGCGCTCGAGGGCTGGGCGATCAGCCTCGTGTCGGTCGCTGCGACCCATCGGCGGCGCGGCATCGCGAACGCCCTGCTCGAGGGCGAGCTGCGGGCGGCGCAGGCGGCAGGGCTGCCGATGGCGATGCTGACCGTCTCGGAGGCGACCATCTACGGCCGCTGGGGGTTCGGACCGGCGGCGAGCATCGCCGACCTGCGCATCGACGCGCGCGGGCTGCGGTTCACCGCCCCTCTGCCCTCGGGGCGCGTGCACCGGGTGAGCACCCCGAGCCTGCGGGCGGTCGCGCCCGAGCTCGCGCGCCGCGCAGCGCAGCGGCGCGGCGGTGATGTGCCGCAGCGGCCGCTGCACTGGGACCGACTGCTCGGCCTCTCGACCCGCACCGCGGCGCGCGCGAACGCGCTGCGCGCCGTGCGCTACGACGACGAGCGGGGCCAGACGCAGGGATTCGCGGTCTACTCGCTGGCCGCGAACCCCCGCGACTTCGCCGACCACACGCTCACCGTCGAGTACCTGTGCGCGGCGACCGACGATGCCCTCGTCGCCCTGTGGCACTACCTCCTCGATCAAGACTTGGTAGCGACCGTCGTGGCGGCCCTCCGCCCGATCGACGAGCCCCTGCCCTGGATGCTCGCCGACCCCCGCGCCGTGCACACGACCGGGCGGCGCGAGCACCTCTGGCTGCGCGTGCTCGACGCACCCGCCGCGCTCACCGCGCGCCCCTACGCGGTGTCGGGCAGCGCGCTGCTGCGCGTCTCCGACCCCCTCGGCTTCGCCGCCGGCGACTGGATGCTCGAGGTGGGCTCCGACGGCGCGGCGACCGTCACGGCCGCGAGCGCGCGGGCCGCGGAGCACCCGAGCCCCGGCACCCCGGTCGTCGCGCTCGACGTCGCCGAGCTCGGCAGCCTGCTGCTCGGCGGCACGAGCGCCGAGACCCTGCACGCCGCGGGCCGCATCGCCGAGCGGTCGCCCGGCGCGGCCGCGCAGCTCGACACCCTGCTGCGGGTGCCGCGCGCGCCCTTCCTCAGCTACTGGTTCTAGCCCGGTGAGCTACGCGGCGAGGCCGCGTCGCTGCAGCAGCGGCTCGATCTCGGCGTCGCGCCCGCGGAACGCGCGGTAGGCCTCGAGCGGGTCGCCCGCGCCGCCCAGCCCGAGCACGTGCTGCCGGAACCGGTCGCCGTTCGCGCGCGTGAGCCCGCCGTTCTGCTCGAACCACTGCACGGTGTCGGCGTCGAGCACCTCGCTCCAGATGTAGCTGTAGTAGCCGGCGTCGTAGCCCCCCGAGAAGGTGTGGGCGAAGTACGTCGAGCTGTAGCGGGTGGGCACCGCCGGGTTGTCGAGTCCCACGCGCTGCAGGGCCGCGGCCTCGAAGGCGGCGACATCCGTCACGGCGGCGGCCTCGGCGGCGCTCAGCGTGTGCCAGGCCTGGTCGAGCAGCGCCGCGGCGAGGTACTCGCTCGTCGCGAAGCCCTCGCCCCACAGCTGCGCGGCGCGCACCCGCTCGAGCACCTCGGCCGGAATCGGCTCGCCGGTCTCGTGGTGCACCGCGTAGTCGTTGACGATCTCGGGCCAGAGCATCCACATCTCGTTGACCTGGCTGGGGAACTCGACGAAGTCGCGGTACACGTTCGTGCCCGTGAAGCGCGGGTAGGTGACGTGCGCGAAGAGCCCGTGCAGCGCGTGCCCGAACTCGTGGAAGAACGTGTTGACCTCGTCGTAGGTCAGCAGCGTCGGCTCGCCCGCGGCGGGCTTGGGCACGTTGAGGTTGTTGACGACGACCGTGGGATGCCCGAGCAGCGTGTTCTGCCCGATGAGCTCGTTCATCCACGCGCCGCCGCGCTTGCTGTCGCGGGTGTACAGGTCGAGCAGGTAGAGCCCGAGCTCGGATCCATCCTCGTTGCGCACCTCGAACACCCGCACCTCGGGGTGGTAGCCCTGCAGGTCGGGGCGCTCGCTGAAAGTGATGCCGTAGACCCTCGTGGCGGCGGCGAACACGCCCTGCTGCAGCACGCGCTCGGCCTCGAAGTAGGGGCGCAGCTCGCCGAGGTCGACGTCGTACTCGGCCTTGCGCACCTTCTCGCTGTAGTGCGCCCAGTCGTGCGCCGCGATGGGATGGCCCGCGAGCGCTTCGAGCTTGGCCTGCTCGGCGGCGGCGTTGCGGGCCGCGGCGGGCGCGAGGCGCTCGAGCATGGCGGCGACCCGCTCGGGGCTCTGGGCCGTCTGGTCGGCCGTCACGAAGGCGGCGTGGTTGGCGAAGCCGAGCAGCTCGGCGCGCTCGGCGCGCAGGCGCACGAGTTCGAGCAGCACGGGGCGGTTGTCGTGTGCGCCGTCGCGCGAACCGCGGGCGCGCGAGGCGGCCATGATGCGCTCGCGGGTGGCGCGGTCGGTGAGGCTCTCGAGCCAGGGGTGGCCCGTCGGCAGCACGAGCGTCACGAGGTGCGTGCCCTCGAGTCCGCGGTCGGCGGCGGCCTGCGCGGCGGCGCTCAGCTCGCCCGGGGTGAGGCCGTCGAGCTCGGCAGGGTCGTCGATGACGACGGCGAGCTCGTTGGTGTCGGCCAGCAGGTTCTTCTCGAAGGTGGTCTCGAGGGTCGAGATGCGGGCGTTGAGCTCGCTCAGCCGCTGCTTCTGCGCCTCGTCGAGCCCGGCGCCCGCGAGCGTCATCTCGGTGTAGTGCCGCTCGATGAGGTAGCGCTGCTCGGGGGTGAGGTCGAGCGAATCGCGCTGGTCGTGCAGCTGGGCGATGCGCCAGTAGAGCGCGGCGTCGAGCTTGATCGCGTCGTCGTGGGCGGCGAGCTTCGGGGCGAGCTCGGCCTCGAGCGCGTTCGTCGCGTCGGTCGAGTCGGCGGAGCACTGGTTGTAGAACACCCGCAGCACGCGGGTGAGCAGCTGGCCGCTCGACTCGAGCGGCACCATCGTGTTCTCGAACGTCGGCATGTCGCGCCGCCGGGTGATGTTCCGGATCTCGGCGAGCTGCTCGGCCATGCCCTGCTCGATCGCAGGGGCGTAGTGCTCGTCGCGGATCTCCGCGAAGGGCGGCAACTGGTAGGGGAGCGTGCTCGGAGCGAGGAACGGGTTCGACATGCCTCGACCCTAGCGGGAGGGGATGCAAAGGTTTCGTTGCAGAAGACTATTTGCAAAGCATCCATTGCAAAGAAACACTTGCAAAGAAGTCTTTGCATCGCTATCGTGGTGGACATGGGACACCAGACCGATGAGCTCGAGGGCCGCGCCGCCGACCTCGACGGCCTCAAGGCGCTCGCGCACCCGCTGCGCGTGCAGATCATCGAGGCGCTGTCGACCTACGGCGAGCAGACCGCGAGCGGCCTGGCCGAGCGGCTCGGCGAGTCGAGCGGTGCCACCAGCTACCACCTGCGGCAGCTCGAGAAGCACGGCTACGTGCGCGAGGTCGCCGGTCGCGGCACCGGCCGTGAGCGGTGGTGGGAGCGCGTTCCCGGCCCCATCCACCTGGGCAGCGCCGAGCTCGACGAGACCGAGGCGGGCCGCGCGGCCTCGCGCGTCATCATGCGCGAGTGGCTGCACCACCGCGAGGCCGGCCTGCGCGACGTCATCGAGCGCGGCCACGAGGTTCTCGCGCCGCACTGGCGCGAGGCGCTCGCACTGCAGTCGGCGAGCGTGCACGTGACGGCCGAGCAGCTCGAGAAGCTCAACCACGACATCGTCGATCTCATCATCGCCTTCGCGCGAGAGCACCGGGGCCAGCGGGTCGCCGGCTCGCGACCCGTGCACCTGCAGTACTACGCCTACCCCGTGCTCGACGGCGAGGAGATCCCCGCCGACGGCACCGTCACCACCACCCCCGCCACCACCGCTTCGAACCAGAAGGAGGGCTGATCATGACCACGATCACGCTCACCGTGTGCGACGCTGCGCCCCGCGAGTCGACCCTGCGCCGCCTCGCCCTCAGCGCCGGCATCGCGCTCGTCCGCTGGGCGCACCGCCGCCCGCTCCCGCCCACGCACGAGCAGCAGGCCCTGCGGCTCGAGACCGAGCGGGCGATCGCTCAGCAAGCATCCAGCCGGCGTTACGGAATCGCCCAGTAGATTCACCCCGGGCGCCTCCCGAGGCCGCCCGCGCTCGAACCCGACACCCCGCGCTCAGCGGCGACGTGCACCGATGCATCACGGATGATCCGAGCATCCGCATCGGGCGGGAGCTACGCCCCGCACCTCCCGCCGCTCAGCGCGGGGTGTCGCCATCCTCGGTGACGATCGCCCCGTCATGGCCGACCCGGATGACCGTTCCATCGTCGAGCTCGACGACGGGTCGTCCCTCCAGCCAGGTGAGCGTCCAGCGCCACAGGGTGGTGTCGCGGCCGAGCAGCTCGCCCTCCACCGCGCGGATCGCCGCGCGCACCTCCGGGCTCAGTCGAGCCGGCGGCTCGCCGCCGACGCTCCAGCGTGTTCCGAGCTGCATGCTCAGACCTCCCACTCGTAGGTGACCCAGCTCGTGCGCGTCGCCAGCCGGTCGTACACGCCCTGCGCGCGCGTGTTGTCGGCGGCGGTGATCCAGCGGATCGTGCCGCCGCCGTGCGCCCGCGCGTGCGCCGCGATCGCCTCGAGCAGCGCGGTGCCCGCGCCCGAGCCGCGCACCGCGGGCTCGGTGTACAGGTCGTCGAGGTACCAGCCGGGGCCGGCCGTGAAGGTGTCGGGCTGCTCGCGCAGGTGGGCGAAGCCCACGACCTCGCCGTCGTGCTCGGCGACGAGGCAGACGAGCGGGTGCTCCGCCTCCATCAGCCACGCCCAGACGCCCTCGAGCACGGCGTCGTCGAAGGCGGTCTCGTAGAACACGCCGTAGGCGGTGAACAGCGCGCGCCAGCGCTCGTGATCACGGGGCTCGACCGGGCGCACGACGACGCCGGTGGGGGATGCGGAGCTCATGCGCCCAGTCTGCCGCAGCGCGGCGTCACGCCTCGGGCAGCTCGCCGAGCTCGATCTCGACCACCGCGACCTCGTCGGCCGGGGTGAACGAGAGCGCCGCGATGCGTCCGACCGCGGCGAGGTCGGCCGCGGCGTGCTCGAGCAGGGCCGGGCCCGCGATGACGGCGCGCGTCACCGGGGTCTTCTGCGAGGCCTTCGCATCGGTCTTGGCGCGGCGGATGCCGATGAGGGCCTCCGACACGAGCGGCAGCAGACCGCCGTGCTGAGCCTCGACGCCGAGTTCGGCGACGGTCGGCCACGGCGCGCGGTGCACCGAGCCCTCCGCACCGTGCGTCCAGCTCCAGACCTCCTCCGTCGCGAACGGCAGCACCGGGGCGAGCAGTCGCACGAACACGTCGATCGCCAGCTGCAGCGCGGCGACCGCGCTCGCCTGACCGGCCGCGCCCTGCGAGCCGTAGGCGCGCTCCTTCACGAGCTCGAGGTAGTCGTCGGTGAAGGTCCAGAAGAACTGCTCGGTCACCTCCAGCGCGCGGGCGTGGTCGTACTCCTCGTACGCGCGGGTCGCGGTCGCGACCACCTCGCCGAGGGTCGCGAGCATGTCAATGTCGAGGGGCTCGGTCACCGCATCCGTGCCCGCGGCGGCGCCGGCCGGGGCCTCGAAGCTGTAGACGAACTTCGCGGCGTTGAGCACCTTGATGGCCAGGCGGCGCCCGATCTTCATCTGCTTGGGGTTCTGCGGGTCGAAGGCGGCGTCGGTGCCGAGGCGCGACGAGGCCGCCCAGTAGCGCACCGCGTCGCTGCCGTGCTCGTCGAGCATCGCGGCGGGGGTGACGACGTTGCCCTTCGACTTCGACATCTTCTTGCGGTCGGGGTCGACGATGAAGCCCGAGATGCCCGCGTGCTTCCACGGCACGGTGCCGTGCTCGAGCTCAGCGCGCAGCACGGTCGAGAAGAGCCAGGTGCGGATGATGTCCTGCCCCTGGCTGCGCAGGTCGTAGGGGAAGACGAGGCCGAACAGCTCGGGGTCGTCCTCCCACTTGCCGGCGATCTGCGGGGTCAGCGACGACGTCGCCCAGGTGTCCATGATGTCGACCTCGCCGACGAAGCCGTTCGCCTGTCCGCGCTGGCTCTCGTCGAAGCCGGGGGCGGGCATCGAGGCCGGGTCGACCGGCAGCATGTCCTCCGACGGCACGATCGGGTCGCCCGTGGGCTCCCCGTTCTCGTCGAGGCGGTACCAGACCGGAATCGGCACGCCGAAGAAGCGCTGGCGCGAGATGAGCCAGTCGCCCGACAGCCCGCCGACCCAGTTCTCGTAGCGCACGCGCATGAAGTCGGGGTGGAACTCGACCTCGCGCCCGCGCGCGAGCAGGCGCGCGTTGAGGGCCTCGTCGCGGGCGCCGTTGGCGATGTACCACTGGCGGGTGGTGACGATCTCGAGCGGCTTGTCGCCCTTCTCGAAGAACTTCACGGGATGCGTGATCGCACGGGGCTCGCCGATGAGGTCGCCCGACTCGCGCAGCAGCTCGACGATGCGGGCCTTCGCGCTGAACACGGTCTTGCCGGCGAGCTCGGCGAACACCGCGGCCGCGGCGCCCTCGATGCCCTGCGGCGGCTCGGCGAGGATGCGGCCGTCCTTGCCGAGAATCGGGCGCATCGGCAGGTCGAGCTCGCGCCACCAGACCACGTCGGTGACGTCGCCGAAGGTGCATACCATGGCGATGCCCGACCCTTTGTCTTGCTGCGCGAGGTGGTGCGCCACGACGGGCACCTCGACGCCGAACAGCGGCGTGCGCACCGTGGTGCCGAAGAGCGGCTGGTAGCGCGGGTCATCGGGGTGCGCGACGAGTGCCACGCAGGCGGGGATCAGCTCGGGGCGCGTCGTCTCGATCTCGGTCGTGCCGCCGTCGGGCCGGTGGAAGCTGACCCGGTGGAAGGCGCCGGGCATCTCCTTGTCCTCCAGCTCGGCCTGGGCGACCGCGGTGCGGAAGGTGACGTCCCACAGCGTCGGCGCGTCGGCGCGGTAGGCCTCGCCGCGCGCCAGGTTGCGCAGGAAGGCGCGCTGGGCGACCCGCTGCGCCTCGTCGCCGATGGTGCGGTAGGTCTGGCTCCAGTCGACGCTGAGGCCGAGGGTGCGCCACAGGTCTTCGAACTGCTTCTCGTCCTCCACCGTGAGGCGCTCGCAGAGCTCGATGAAGTTGCGGCGGCTGATCGGCACCTGGTCGGCGGCCTTGTTCGAGCCCGCGTTGTCGCCGCCCTCGAACGGCGGGGTGAAGTCGGGGTCGTAGGGCAGGGCGGGGTCGCAGCGCACGCCGTAGTAGTTCTGCACGCGACGCTCGGTGGGCAGACCGTTGTCGTCCCAGCCCATCGGGTAGAAGAGGTTCTTGCCCCGCATGCGCTGGAACCGCGCGGCGAGGTCCATGTGGGTGTAGCTGAAGACGTGGCCGATGTGCAGCGAGCCCGAGGCGGTGGGCGGGGGAGTGTCGATCGCGTAGACCGAGTCGGGGCCGGCATCCAGGGCCGCCTGGCGGTCGAAGCGGTAGGTGCCCTGCTCCTCCCAGACGGGGCCCCACTTGGCTTCGAGACCCTCGAGGGCGGGCTTGTCGGGCAGGCTGGCGGTGCTCATGGCAGGTCTCGCTTCGCTATGTGCGGCACCGTGTCAACGGGTGCCTGAGTGTGGGAGGTGCCTCTCATCGTACCGGCGCGCGGCGCCCCCACCCGGCGCGCGACTACTGCCGGACGATCTCCACCGTCTTGTGCGTCAGGCGGCCCGCAGAGTCCTCCAGCGTCACGGTGTAGCGCTGGCTGGCCTCGGAGCACTGGTAGTTGAACGTGTAGGTCGCCGTGGTCGGCACCGACTCGAAGGGCTCGGCCTTGGCGTTGTTCGTGCCGATGCCGAACCAGGCGTTGACCGCGTTGGTGCTGCTCCAGCTCCAGGTGATCGCGACCGAGCTGGAGGTGTCGGGGCAGGTCGCGCGGTTCGGCCCGCTGAAGGTCGCGAAGCTGGGGCTCTGGGGCGCGGGAGGCGGCGCCGCGGTCGCGCTCGGCGACGCGGCCGGCTCCTCCGTCGGCTCGTCGGTCGGCTCGGGGATCTCGGTCTCCTCCGGCTCGGCGCTCTCGCTCTCGCTCGCCGTCGGCACGGGAGCCGGCCCGGCCGTGTCGTCGCCCTGCCCGCCCACGAGCAGCACGATGAGCACGATGAGCGCCACGAGAATGGCGCCGGCGACCGTGATCAGCCCGATGAGCAGGCCGCGCTTCTGCTTCTCGGCCGCCGGCTCGGCGGCGGCATCGGTGGGGGCCGCGTCGGAGGCGGCGGGCGTGCTCGGCAGGGGGACGGTCTCGGGCTCCACGGCGCACAGCCTAGGCCCGAGCCCGCACCCCCGGCTAGAGGCCGCTAGGCGGCCGGAGCTGCGCTGCTCGCGCTCGGCAGGGCGCCCTCCGGAGCGTCATCGCGGTCGACCCGGATGCGGATCGCGATGAGCGACGCCACGAAGGTGATGAGCGACATGCCGGCGAGCACGATGGCCGGGTGCCACCAGGCATTGGCGGTCGCCGCCCCGAGCGCGCCGGTCAGCGCGGGCACGAAGCCCGCGACGACCGCCGCGAGGGCGTAGGCGAAGCCGAGCGCCGAGTAGCGGTAGCGCTCGTCGAACAGCTCGGTGAAGATGCCGCCGAGCGCCGCCCAGCTCATCGTGGGCAGGATGCCGCCGATGATCATCATGCCGACGAGGAAGGCGAACGAGGCGTCCTGCAGGAAGTAGTAGATCGGGAACGACACCAGCAGGGTGCCGAGCGCACCGATCGCCACCACGAGCCCCGAGCCGATGCGTGTCGCCCAGGCGCCGAACAGCGGGATCGTCACGAGCTGCAGCAGCCCGCCGATCGTCGTGGCGATCAGCAGCTGGTAGTAGTCGTAGCCGAGCACGGCGGCGCCGTAGTTGATCGTGTAGGTGTTCATGAGCGAGTACGAGCCAATGCCGAGCAGCGCGACGCCGACGGCGACGAGGATCGTGACCGGCTGGGCGCGCAGCAGGGCGGCCAGCGGGATGCGCGGCGCGCGCCCCGCATCCTTCACCGCCGCGAACACCGGCGTCTCGGTGATCGCCAGCCGCAGGTAGAGCGAGATGGCGAGCAGCGGGATCGCCGTGAGGAACGGCACGCGCCAGGCCCACTCGGCGATCTCCTCGCTCGTGAGCGACAGCGTCAGCCACAGGAAGGCGACGGCCGACAGGATCGAGCCGATGGGCGAGCCGAGCTGCGGCATCGCGGCGGCGAAGGCGCGCTTCGCGCGGCTCTCGTGCTCCGTCGCGATGAGCACCGCGCCGCCCCACTCGCCACCGAGCGACACGCCCTGCGCGACGCGCAGCAGCACCAGCAGGATCGCGCCGATCCAGCCCGCCTGCTCGTAGGTCGGCAGCACGCCGATGAGGCCGGTCGCGACGCCCATCATCGTGATCGTCACGATGAGGGTCGTGCGGCGACCGATGCGGTCGCCCAGGTGGCCGAAGATGATCGCGCCCAGCGGGCGGATGACGAACGCGACACCGATGGTCGCGAGCGCGGCGAGGTTCGCCCCGACCTCGCCGAGCGGCTCGAAGAACAGCGGGCCGGCGAAGAAGGCCGAGAAGTAGGCGAAGAGGTAGAAGTCGTACGACTCGAGCGACGTGCCGACGAGGGATGCCCAGCGGGCACGGCGCGCGATGCGCGGGTCGGACGGGGCCGCGACGGGCGCGGCGGGGGCGGAGGCAGTGGGGGCGGTCACAAGTCCCTCAGCGTACTCCGGGCCCGGTTCATTCCCGGGCGGCGTGCGGCTACCATGGAGCCATCGACAGCGATCCGGCCATCACCGGGGAGTCCTCGGAAGAACGCGCGGCCTGCGGGCCGCGTCACTAGACCCGAGCGGGGCAGGCCCGTCACAGCCGCTGAGAGAGGGGCGAGCATCCCGCGGCGAAAGGCGGGCGCTCGCAAGCGGGGTGGTACCGCGGTGGCGCAGCGACGCCATCGTCCTCGCGGTGACAGCAGCAGCCGACACCGTCAGACCCAGGAGCCCCGCCGAGATGACCTACCCCCTCCACCGCGACGAGCACGGCGTCGTCGCCTCCCCGAGCTTTCCGGCTCTCGAGCACGAGGTGCTCGCCTTCTGGGCCGCGCACGACACGTTCCGCCGCTCGGTCGCCCAGCGCGAGGGCTGCGACGAGTGGGTCTTCTACGACGGCCCGCCGTTCGCCAACGGTCTGCCGCACTACGGCCACCTGCTCACCGGCTACGCGAAAGACGTCTTCCCGCGCTTCCAGACGATGCGCGGCAAGCAGGTGCACCGCCGGTTCGGCTGGGACACCCACGGTCTGCCGGCCGAGCTCGAGGCCATGAAGCAGCTCGGCATCACCGAGAAGGCCGAGATCGAGCAGATGGGCATCGAGGCCTTCAACGCGAAGGCCCGCGAGAGCGTGCTGGTCTACACGAAGGAGTGGGAGGACTACGTCACCCGCCAGGCCCGCTGGGTCGACTTCGAGAACGACTACAAGACCCTCGACATCACGTTCATGGAGAGCGTGCTGTGGGCCTTCAAGACCCTGCACGAGAAGGGGCTGGCCTACGAGGGCTACCGCGTGCTGCCGTACTGCTGGCGCGACGAGACCCCGCTGTCGAACCACGAGCTGCGCATGGACGACGACGTCTACAAGATGCGGCAGGACCAGTCGGTGACCGTCACGTTCCCCCTCGTCGGCGAGCGGGCCGAGGCACTCGGCCTCGCGGGCGTCGAGGCGCTCGCGTGGACGACGACGCCCTGGACCCTCCCGACGAACGCGGCGCTCGCCGTCGGCCCCGCGATCGCCTACGCCGTCGTGCCCCAGGGCTCGGGTGACGGTGAGACGGCGGGCACGGATGCGCGCACGTTCCTCCTCGCCGCCGACACGATCCCGGCCTACGCGAAGGAGCTCGGCTACCCCGATGCCGCGGCCGCCCGCGCCGCCGTCACCCGCACCCTGACCGGCGCCGAGCTCGCCGGCGTGCGCTACACGCGGCTCTGGGACTGGTACGCCGAGGCCTACGGCCCCGAGGCCTTCCAGATTCTCGTCGCCGAGTACGTCGCCACGGGCGAGGGCACCGGCATCGTGCACCAGGCGCCCGCGTACGGCGAGGACGACCAGCTCGCGTGTGCCGCGGCGGGCATCCCGATCGTCATCTCCGTCGACGACGGCGGGCGGTTCCTGCCCGCGGTCGAGCCCGTGGCCGGTCTGCAGGTCTTCGAGGCGAACAAGCCGCTCACCGCGCTGCTGCGCGAGGCGGGGCGCCTGCTGCAGGTGCGCAGCTACGAGCACAGCTACCCGCACTGCTGGCGCTGCCGCAACCCGCTCATCTACAAGGCGGTGTCGAGCTGGTTCGTGCGCGTCACCCAGATTCGCGACCGCATGCTCGAGCTCAACGAGCAGATCACCTGGGTGCCCGAGAACGTCAAGCACGGCCAGTTCGGCAAGTGGCTCGAGGGCGCGCGCGACTGGTCGATCAGCCGCAACCGCTACTGGGGCAGCCCGATCCCGGTGTGGAAGAGCGACGACCCGGCCTATCCGCGCGTCGACGTCTACGGCTCGCTCGCCGAGCTCGAGGCCGATTTCGGCACCCTGCCGCGCAACGCCGCGGGCGAGGTCGACCTGCACCGGCCCTACATCGACGCGCTCACGCGCCCGAACCCCGACGACCCGACCGGCCGCTCGACGATGCGGCGCATCGAGGACGTCTTCGACGTGTGGTTCGACTCGGGATCGATGCCGTTCGCGCAGGTGCACTACCCGTTCGAGAACGCCGACTGGTTCGACTCGCACAACCCGGCCGACTTCATCGTCGAGTACATCGGGCAGACGCGCGGCTGGTTCTACACGATGCACATCCTGGCCACGGCGCTCTTCGACCGCCCCGGCTTCTCGAACGTCATCAGCCACGGCATCGTGCTCGGCAACGACGGCCAGAAGATGTCGAAGAGCCTGCGTAACTACCCCGACGTCGGCGAGGTCTTCGAGCGCGACGGCGCCGACGCCATGCGCTGGTTCCTCATGTCGAGCTCGGTGATCCGCGGCGGCAACCTCGTCGTCACCGAGGAGGGCATCCGCGCGGGCGTGCGCGAGTTCCTGCTGCCGCTGTGGAGCACGTACTACTTCTTCACGCTCTACGCCAACGCCGGTTCGCTCGGCGCCGCGCAGCGCCGCACCGACTCGCCCAACGTGCTCGACCGCTACCTGCTGGCGAAGACGCGCGACCTCGTCGTGGAGGTGACCGCCCAGCTCGACGCGCTCGATGCGCCGATGGCGGCGGCCGCCCTGCGCGACTTCGCCGACGTGCTGACCAACTGGTACGTGCGCCGGTCGCGCGACCGCTTCTGGGCGGGCGATGATCGGGATGCCCACGACACGCTCTTCACGGTGCTCGAGACCCTCGCCCGCCTCGCGGCACCCCTGGCGCCCCTCGTGACCGAGGAGGTCTGGCGTGGCCTCACCGGCGGCGAGAGCGTGCACCTCGCCGACTGGCCCGTCGCCGAGGAGTTCCCGGCCGACGACGCGCTCGTCGCGGCGATGGACCGTGTGCGGCAGCTCGCGAGCGCAGGGCTCGCGCTGCGCAAGGCGCAGGGTCTGCGCGTGCGCCTGCCGCTGCAGACCCTCACCGTCGTCACGCCCGACGCGCAGGCGCTCGCGCCCTTCGCCGACATCGTGCGCGACGAGCTCAACGTCAAGGCCGTCGAGCTGGTCGAGTTCGACGACAGCCTCGTCGCCGAGTACGGCATCGCGCGCCGGCTCGCCGTCAACGCGCGCGCCGCGGGCCCGCGCATCGGCAAGCAGGTGCAGCAGGTCATCGCCGCGGCGAAGGCCGGCGACTGGACGGTCGACGGCGACGCGGTTGTGGTGGGCGGCGTCGCGCTCGAGCCGGGGGAGTTCACGCTCGAGCTCGAGCTCGACGACCCGGCCGCCGCGGTCTCCTTCCTGCCGGGCAGCGGCTTCGTGCTGCTCGACACCCGCGTGACGCCCGAGCTCGAGGCCGAGGGCCTCGCGCGCGACGTCATCCGCGCCGTGCAGCAGGCCCGCAAGGATGCGGAGCTCTACGTCAGCGACCGCATCGCCCTGACCCTCGGGGTCGACGACGCCGGCGCCCTGGCTGCGATCGAGCAGCACCGCGACCTCATCGCGGGCGAGACGCTCGCGACCGCGCTCGAGCTCGGCGCGCTCGGCACGGGCGACGCGACGCCCGTCGGCGACGGGGCGGCCGTCACCGTGCAGGTGGTGCGCGCATGACGCCCTCCGCGGATGCGCCCCACGGCGTGCCCGACGAGCAGCGGGCGGCCGACCGTGCCGCCGCCCAGGCGGTGCACGACGAGCTGTTCGCCCGCTCGGGCGAGGCGGTGCCGCAGCCGCGGCTCGAGCCGACCCGGCGGCTGGTCGAGCTGCTCGGCGATCCGCAGCGCAGCTTCGCGATGATCCACCTCACCGGCACGAACGGCAAGACGTCGACCGCGCGGCTCGTCGAGAGCATCCTGCGGGCCTACGGGCTGCGCACCGGCCTGCTGACCAGCCCGCACCTGATGCTCGTCAACGAGCGCATCGTGATCGACGGCGAGCCGATCGCCGACCGGGCGCTCGCCGACAACTGGGCCGACATCGCGCCCTACCTGCTCATGGTCGACGCCGAGCTGGCGGCGAACGGCGAGCTGCCGCTCAGCACGTTCGAGGCGCTCACCGGTCTCGCCTACGCGAGCTTCGCCGACGCCCCCGTCGACGTCGCGGTCGTCGAGGTCGGCATGGGTGGCGAGTGGGATTCGACCAACGTCGCCGACGGCGATGTCGCTGTGTTCACCCCGATCGACCTCGACCACCAGCGGTTCCTCGGTGCGACGGTGGCCGAGATCGCGCGCACGAAGGCCGGCATCGTCAAGCCCGCCGCGACGGTCGTCACGGCGCTGCAGGCCACCGAGGCGATGGACGAGCTGACGAGCGCCGCCGAGCACAACGAGGCCGACGTCGTCGCCGAGGGCGTCGGCTTCGCCCTGCTGGATGCCCGCCTCGCGGTCGGCGGGCAGGTCATCGATGTGCGCGGGCGGGCGGGGGAGTACCGCGATCTCTTCCTGCCGCTCTACGGCGAGCACCAGGCGCACAACGCCGCGGTCGCGATCGCGGCCGTCGAGTCGTTCCTCGGCAACGGCGAGCAGCGGCTCGCCGACGACGTCGTCGCGGAGGGCCTCGCGACCGTCACGAGCCCGGGTCGCCTGCAGCTGATCGGCATCGAGCCGAGCGTTCTCGTCGACGCGGCCCACAACCCGCACGGCGCGCAGGCTCTGGCCCGCGCGCTGCTGAGCTCGTTCGCCTTCGAGTCGATCACCGCGATCGTCGGGGTGCTCGCCGACAAGGACGAGCGCGGCATCATCGAGGCGCTCGACCCCGTCGTCGACCGCTTCATCGTCACCCGCTCCGACTCGGCGCGCGCGATCGAGGCCTCGACACTCGCCGAGACGGTCGACGCGATCGCCGGGCCCGACCGGGTGCGCATCGAGCCCGACCTCGCCGTCGCGATCGCCGAGGCCCGTGAGGCCGCCGGACCCACCGACGCGATCCTCATCACCGGCTCGATCACGCTGGTCGGTCAGGCGATGCTCATCGCCCGCGAGCAGAATTGGATGCTGTGACCGACACCGCTGCCCCCCACTCCGACGACTCCGAGCCCACCGGCGCCGCCCGTCGCCCGAAGCGCGAGCGCGGCGCGCGCGAGTCGCTGCTGCAGGTGACCATCGTGATGGAGGTGCTGGCCGTGGTCTTCGGCGCGCTCGCCATCAACGGGCTCGACGTGCTGCCGCCCGCCGCGGTCTTCGGCGGCGCCGGCGTGCTCGTGCTGCTGCTGCTCGTGGCCTACCGGGTGGTGCGGTACGGATGGGGTGTCTGGTTCGGCAGCACGCTGCAGGTGGTACTGCTCGCGACCGGCTTTATTGAGGTGCTCGCCGCCGTCACGGCGGCCGTGTTCGTGGGATTCTGGATCTACGGCGTCGTCAAGGGCGGCCAGCTCGACGCCGCCAAGCGCGCCGCAACCGAAGGAGCATCGTGACCACCACCGTCGAAGAGACCCTCGTGCTGATCAAGCCCGACGGGGTCGCCCGCAACCTGACCGGCGAGATCCTGCGCCGCATCGAGGCGAAGGGCTACCAGCTCGTCGACCTGCGCATGGTGCAGCCCGATCGCGATCTGCTGGCCGCGCACTACGCCGAGCACGAGGGCAAGCCCTTCTACGAGCCGCTCATCGCCTTCATGGAGTCGGGGCCGGTCGTCGCCGCCCGCGTCGCCGGCAACCGCGTCATCGAGGGCTTCCGGGTGCTCGCGGGCACGACCGACCCCACGACGGCTGCGCCCGGCACCATCCGCGGCGATCTCGGTCGCGACTGGGGCCTGCGCGTGCAGCAGAACCTCGTGCACGGCTCCGACTCGCCCGAGAGCGCGGCGCGCGAGCTCGCACTCTGGTTCGCCTGACATGAGTGCCGCCCTCGACCCGCTCGCCTGGGTGGCCGAGCAGGTCGAGCGGGCCGAGCTCGAGGTCACCCCGATCGCCCTCGCCGACTCCGAGCAGTGGCGGTGGCACGAGGGCGCGATCGTGCATCGATCGGGTCGCTTCTTCCGGGTGATCGGGCACCGCGACGCCGACGGCGTCGCCGCGCAGCCGCTCATCGACCAGCGCGAGGTCGGAACCCTGTGCGGAATCCACCGGCCCGCCCTGCGCCCCGAGCTGCTCGTGCAGGCGAAGGCCGAGCCGGGCACGGTCGGGGTCGTGCAGCTCGCGCCGAGCATCCAGGCCACGGCGAGCAATGCCGATCGGGTGCACGGCGGCGAGGCGCCGCCGCTGCAGCAGGCGGCCCGCGAGGGTGCGATCGAGACCCTCTCCTCCGTCGTCGCGAGCGAGCAGGGAACGCGGTTCTTCGGCAAGCGCAACGCGAACGTGCTCGCCCGCCCGACGCGCGCGCTTCCCGACTCGGATGCCCACCGCTGGCTCGCTGTCGACGAGCTGCTCGACCTCACCGCCGTCGACCATCTCGTCAACACCGATCTGCGGTCGGTGCTCGTCTCGGCGCCGTGGCCCCTGCTCGTCGGCCGCACTCCCTTCACCCGCCGCCGCGACGAGCTCGGCCGCTGGTTGACGGAGTCGGCGCAGCACGAGGGCGACCCGGCGGCCGTGCGCGCGGCCGTCTCGCGCGCGGCGGCCGCGGTCGTCCCCGGGCGTACCCTGCCGCTCGACGAGCTGCCCGGGTGGAGCCGCACCGACGCCGGCATCGCGCCGCAGGGCGGCGGCGTCTTCGCCGTGCGGCAGATCGCCGTGCGCGTCGCCGGGCGCGAGGTTCCGCACTGGGACCAGCCGATCGTCGACTCGGCCGGCGACGGTCTCGTCGAGCTCTGGCTGCGTGCCGACGGGCCCGTTGCGCGCCTCGGGTTCCGGCTCGCCGCCGAGCCGGGGCTCGCGCACGGTGTCGAGCTCACCGGCTCGCGCGTGGTCGCTCCGGGCGACCCGCTGCCCGAGCCGACCCCGGCGCCGGTGCTCGCGCGCGTCGCCCAGAGCGACGAGGGCGGTCGCTTCTACCGCGACGTCAGCGAGTACCGCCTGCTGCTCGTCGAGCCGACGATGGGCGAGGGCGACCCGGCCGTGCTCTGGCTGAGCCTCGGCGAGGTCATGACGCTGCTCGCAGAGGGACGCTGGTTCACCAACGAGGCCCGCAGCGCTCTCGCGCTGCTGCTGCCCTGGCTCTGACGGGCGCCGGCAGCAGCCCTGCGCTCAGCCCAGCAGCAGGCTGATGAGCGAGGGGAACTGAACGAGGATCGCCACGACGATGGCGACCAGGTTGGCGAGCACGATCACCCACGTGAAGGGCCACACCGCGGTCGCGACGCGGCGCGCTCCGGGGCGGTCGGTGAGCATCCCGCTCTTCAGGCTCCACAGCAGCAGCACCCAGAACATGGGGATCACCATGAGCCAGACGAGCATGCACCACGGGCAGAGGGCGCCGATCTGGTAGACGGCCTGGTCGAACAGCCAGTGCACGAAGACGTAGGCGCCGAAGACCCCGGTCAGGAACGCCCACCAGAACCACCGGTCGAAGCGCGCCCCGGCCAGCAGCGCGACGCCGACGGCGATGGGCGCCACAAGGCCCGCGACTCCGAGCAGCGGGTTCGGGAACCCGAGCAGCGAGGCCTGCCACGACGCCATGACGTTGCCGCACGAGATGAGCGGATTGATGTCGCAGTTGAGCGTGTACTCGGGGTCGAGCAGCAGCCGCACCCGCTCGGTGATGAGTTCCATCGCCCCCCACCAGCCGACAGCGCCGGTGATGATGAGGAAGATGCCGAGGCCGATCGGGCGGCGGGCGGGCGCCGCGACGGTCGTGGTGGCGGGGTCGACAGGCGGGTTCTCGACGGCAATCACCCCCCGATTATCGCGGGCGGATGCGGCGCGCACCCCGGTCGAAGGTCCCGACTCTGCGACCCGCGTGCGATAATGAGGGGCAATCGTCGCCAGCCGCGCTCGCGACGACCACCAGAAGAGCTTCCTGGGCATCACCAGACCAGTACCGCGGCACCGATTGCCGCGACCGCGGGGAATAGCCAGTTTCCCCAGCCGCACCGTCGTGAGAGGGCGTGTGGGGCGGCGGGGCACGGCCGTGAGAGGGCCGCCACCGCCAGAGCCGGCAGGCGCCGCACCCGAGTTGCGGAGGCGCCGCGGCCCACAACAGAAGATTTCGGCGGGGCGGATGCCCTGCCCAGAGGTTTCCGTCCGGGCGCGGCCCGCACGGCTGAGGAGTGCACCAGCGATGGTGAATGACGAGAACGACACCGCGGGTTCCGAGTCGGCGAAGGCCGACAAGTCGACCAAGAAGCGCGCCCGGATCTTCGGGGGCCTCGCTCCCAAGAAAGCGAGCGATCACGCCGCGAAGGCGGAGCCCGGCTTCGACGGCGCTCCGCTCGCCGAGCCCGACCCGAGCGAGGCGGCTCTGCCCGCTGCGGCGTCGCCCGAGACCGTGCCGACCGCGGCTGCGGTGAGCGAGCCGACTGTTGAGGACCCCGCGGCGGAGGAGCCCGCCTCGCCGGAACCCGAGCAGCCCGCGGCCCCGGTGTTCCCCGAGCTCAAGCCCGAGTCGACGACCTCGCTGCTGTTCTTCGCCCCGCCCGTGTCGGCGCTGCCGGCCCGCCCCGGCGACGACGACCTCGAAGCCGACGACGAGCCCGTCAGCTCGACCCGCCGCCGCTCGCGCTCGCGCCGCGGCCGTGGGGGAGCATCCGGCGACGGCGATGCCGCGGCGATCGAGACCGCGCCCTCCGACGGTGGCCGCAGCCGGTCGCGTCGTGCGCCCGAGCCGATCACCGAGCCCCAGCGCATCAAGGGGTCGACGCGTCTCGAGGCCAAGAAGCAGCGCCGCCGCGACGGGCGCGATGCCGGCCGCCGCCGGCCGGTCGTCACCGAGGCCGAGTTCCTCGCCCGCCGCGAGAGCGTCGACCGCGTCATGGTCGTGCGTTCGAAAGACGGCCGCATCCAGATCGGCGTGCTGGAGGACGGCGTGCTCGTCGAGCACTACGTCGCCCGCTCGAGCGAGTCGAGCCTCATCGGCAACGTCTACCTCGGCAAGGTGCAGAACGTGCTGCCGAGCATGGAGGCCGCCTTCGTCGACATCGGCCGCGGTCGCAACGCCGTGCTGTACTCGGGCGAGGTCGACTGGGATTCTGCGGCGCTCGACAGCGACGGCAAGACCCAGCCGCGGCGCATCGAGCTCGCGCTCAAGCCCGGCGACAAGGTTCTCGTGCAGGTCACCAAAGACCCGATCGGCCACAAGGGCGCTCGCCTGACCAGCCAGGTCAGCCTGCCCGGTCGCTACCTCGTGTACGTGCCCAACGGCTCGATGAGCGGCATCAGCCGCAAGCTGCCCGACACCGAGCGCGCGCGCCTCAAGAAGATCCTCAAGGAGGTGCTGCCCGAGAACGTCGGCGTCATCGTGCGCACCGCCGCCGAAGGAGCCACCGAGGAGCAGCTGACGCTCGACGTGCAGCGGCTCACGAGCCAGTGGGCGCACATCGCCGAGCAGGTCGACAAGGCCCAGGCCCCCGCCCTGCTGCACAGCGAGCCCGACCTGCTCATCAAGATCATCCGCGACGTCTTCAACGAAGACTTCCGGTCGATCGTCATCAGCGGCGCCGACGCGCAGCAGACCATCGAGGCCTACCTGCGGGGCGTCGCGCCCGACCTGCTCGACCGCGTGCAGAAGCACGAGGGCGACCACGACCCCTTCGACGAGTTCCGCATCACCGAGCAGATCGAGAAGGCGCTCGACCGCAAGGTGTGGCTGCCGTCGGGCGGCTCGCTCATCATCGACCGCACCGAGGCGATGACGGTCGTCGACGTCAACACCGGCAAGTTCGTCGGCTCGGGCGGCAACCTCGAAGAGACGGTCACCAAGAACAACCTCGAGGCGGCCGAAGAGATTGTGCGCCAGCTGCGGCTGCGCGACATCGGCGGCATCATCGTCGTCGACTTCATCGACATGGTGCTCGAGTCGAACCGCGATCTGGTGCTGCGCCGGCTCGTCGAGTGCCTCAGCCGCGACCGCACCAAGCACCAGGTGGCGGAGGTCACGAGCCTCGGCCTCGTGCAGATGACCCGCAAGCGTCTGGGCCTCGGGCTGCTCGAGACCTTCAGCGAGACCTGCGAGGTCTGCGCCGGTCGGGGCCTCATCGTGCACCACGAGCCCGTGGCGAAGCACCGCCCGGCCTCCGATGCGGGGTCGTCGAACGGCGGATCGGGTCGACGTCGCGGCGGCAACGGCGGTGCCGGGTCGGCCGCGGGCACCGGATCGACGCGCAACGGCAAGCCGGGCACGGCCACGGCCGCCCACGCGATCACCGACGACGTCAGCCGTGCGGTCGCTGCGATCGCCGCGAAGACCGTGCACCACGAGTCGACCGCGACCGGTGCGATCACGCTTCCGGCCGCGGATGCTGCTGCCGAGCCCGCGACCGTCGAGATCCTCGACATCCCAGTCGAGGCGAAGCCCGCGCGGCAGCGCGCCGCGATCGATCCCTCGTCGGCCGACGAGCTGCTCGGCGCCGTGCTCGAGGCGCTGCCCGAGCCGCCCGCTCCCGGCACGCGCAAGCGCCGCTCGCGGCGCGCGACGAGCGGCACGATCTCGACGCAGAACCCGACCGAGTAGCGCGCGCTCCCGGTCCGACGGTCGGGAGGGGCGGGCGATCGCCGGCCCGGGGCGGCCTCCGGGCCGCCGTCAAGGAGCCTGCCTAGACTGGAAACCGTGACCCAGACGCCAGCCGACGCCGCCGCGCGAACCGGCGACCACGCAGCGGGCGGGAACGAGCACGAGGGCCACTCCCACGAGGGCCCGCGGCGCGCCCGGGTCGTGCACGTGGTCTGGCTCGTCGCCGCGGTCGCCGTGCTCATCGGCATCGTGGTCGTGCGCGAGTGGACGGCGCAGAATCTCGACGCGGGCATCCCCGACGCCCTGCAAGACCTGCTGACGCTGTCGACGAGCGTGCTCGTCGAGTCGCTGCCCTTCATCGTGCTCGGCATCGCGCTGTCGATCCTCGTGCAGGTCTGGATTCCGGAGCACTGGCTGCTGCGCATCCTTCCTCGCAACCCCTGGGGCCGCCGGGCGGTCATCTCGCTGTTCGGCATGTTTCTGCCGGTCTGCGAGTGCGGCAACGTGCCGCTCGCGCGCGGGCTCGTGCGACGCGGGTTCACGGTGCCCGAGTCGATGGTCTTCCTCATCGCCGCGCCCATCCTCAACCCCATCACGATCATCACCACGCACCAGGCGTTCGGGTTCGACGACGGCATCCTCGTGGCGCGGCTGCTGGGCGGCTTCGCGATCGCCAACATCCTCGGCTGGCTGTTCAGCAAGCACCCCGAGCCGATGAGCCTGCTGAGCGGACGGTTCGCCGAGCAGTGCCGCCTCGACGACGGTCACGGGCACTCGCGCAGCCGGCGGGAGGCGAGCCTCGACCTGTTCGTGCGCGAGTCGAGCATCCTGATGCCCGCCCTGGTGATCGGGGCGCTCGCCGCCGGCGCGATCCAGGTCGTCGTGCCGCGCGACGTGCTCGTCGCCCTCGGCAGCGACCCGCTGTTCAGCGTGCTCGTGATGATGCTGCTGGCGTTCATCATCTCGGTGTGCGCGAACGTCGACGCCTTCTTCATCCTGCCGTTCGCCTCGACCTTCCTGCCCGGCTCGATCGTCGCCTTCCTCGTGTTCGGCCCGATCGTCGACATCAAGATGCTCGCGCTCATGCGCACGACCTACTCGACCCGCACGCTCGTGCAGCTGACGACGATCGTCGCGCTGCTGAGCCTGACCCTCGGACTGGTGGTGAACTACCTTGCCTGAGTCGACCGCGCGCGCCGGGCTCTGGCGCGCGGTGCAGCGCTGGCGCGGCGTCGCCATCATCGGCACGATGGCCGCCGTCACGCTGTGGCTCGCCTACAGCGGGCAGCTGGTGCTGTACATCCACCCCCGGTACATCCTGTTCACCGTGATCATGGCCGGCATCGCTGTCGTGCTCTCGCTGCTCGCCGTCGCCGGACGCCGCGACCACGACGACGAGCATGGGGCGCCCCCGCCCCGCCGCGAGCGGATGCTCGCCCTGACGGCCGCCGGCATCGCCGGGGTCTTCACGCTCGGCATGGTCGTGCTGCCGCCCGCCACCCTCAGCACCGCGACGGCCCAGCAGCGCGAGGTCAACGCGACCGCGAGCGACGACGCCGCGGCGCTCGCGTCGGCGACCACGGCCGACGCGGCGACGGTCGCGACGTTCACGGTGCGCGAGTGGTCGGCGATCCTCCGTCAGACGAGCGATCTCGCCTTCTACGCCGACCGCCCGGCCACCGATCTGCTCGGCTTCGTCGTGCCCGATGACGACGACCCCGAGAACCTCTTCTACGTCTCGCGCTTCTCGGTGACCTGCTGCGCGGTCGACGCCCAGCCGCTCGGCGTGCCGGTCTACCTGCCCGGATGGCAGCAGCAGTACCCCGCCGACACCTGGGTGGTGATCTCGGGATCGTTCACGAGCAACCCCTCGCGGCAGAGCACCGAGCCGATCGTGCTGGTGCCCGACACGCTCGAGGTGGTGGAGCAGCCGCGTGAGCCCTACCTCTTCTGAGCCGTCCGGTCTGCCCGCCACGAGCCGGGTCGCCGCCGCCTCGGCGCGATTGCGCCTGCAGCGCGATCGGCGACGGTTCGATCGCGCGTTCTGGGTGCTCGTCGCGGTGCTGGGTGCCGCGTCGGCGGTGTTCCTCGCCCTCGGCGCCCTGCAGGGCCCCAAGCTCAGCTCGGCGATCGTCGACCCGCAGCGGGTCACCGAGCAGCCCGGGCAGCAGCTGCGTCTGTTCGCCAACCAGCCCCTGTCGGAGGTGGCGCCCGAGCAGGTGACGGTCACCCCCGAGGTGGAGGTGACCACGAGCGTGCAGGACGACGTGCTCATCGTGCAGTTCGCTCAGCCGCTACGCGCCGGCACCGAGTACACCGTCGAGGTGGCGGGCGTCGGAGCGCTCAGTCGCGATGCCACGAGCACGTTCCGCCACGGCTTCACGACCGCGGAGGCCAGTGTGCTCTACCTCGACCGCGGGGAGACGGTCGACGAGGTGCTGCGGGCGCCGGTGAGCGGCACGGGCCGCGGCGAGGTCGTGCTGGCGGCGGAGGGCATCCAGCACATCGCTCCCGTCGAGGGCGTGATCGTGGTGGCCCGCGATGCCCCCGGCGGCACGAGCGTGCTCGAGGCCGTCGCGGCCGACGGGGGAGTGCAGCGCATCACCCTGCCCGAGGGGGTGCGCGTCGACCAGCTCATCGCGCCCCCGCTCGGCGGCCTCGTCGGCATGGTGCTGTCGACGCCGGGAGCGGTGCCGGGCGACCCGACCACCGGGTACTCGCGCGCGCTCGCCGTCGTCGACCTCGTCGCCGACAGCCCCGTGTCGATCGTCGAGAGCCTCGACGGCAGCCCGATCGAGACGCTCTTCGCCCAGTTCCTGCCCGACGGCGCGACCCTCATCGCGCACCAGGTCGGCGGAACGCTGCTGCGCGTCGAGCTCGCGCCTGCACCCCTCGTGCTTCCGGTCGGGCAGATCCCGACCGCCTTCGGGCTCTCGACCGATGCGACCCGCCTCACCGGCTCCGACGCCTTCGGCGGGGTCGTCGTCGACCTCGAGACAGGGCGCGAGTCGCGCCTCGACCCCTCGCCGGTCGACGGCGCATTCGCGTTCGGCGGCCCCGCGCTGCTGACCCGCGGCGAGTTGCGCGTGCAGAAGGTCGCCGTGCCCGACCCGGTGACCGGGGCGGTGGCGACGCTGCTCGTGGCCGACGACGGGTCGGGCGCGGCGCGCGTGCTGTTCCGCACCGTGGACGACCGCGGCAGCCTCGGCGACCTCGTGCTGTCGGCGAACGACCAGTACGTCGCCGTCGAGGTGACGCCGTCGGTGGCGGAGGCGGAGCCCGACGGCCGGCCCGTGAACGGCCGCCCGACCAGCGTCACGACGGTGATCGTCGACATCAGCACGGGCGCCGTCGTGCGCACGCTCGAGGGCTTCGCGCCGCACTTCTAGGGCCGGCTGCCGCTGCTGCCACCCGGTCGGGCGCTACAGCCCCCGCTTGGCGCGCTGCGAGACCCGCAGCCCCGCGGCGTTCAGGCGCTCGACGAGCTCGCGCCCGCTGACGGGCACGGCCCCCTGGGCGATGAGGGCCTCGCGGCGCTCCTCGGGGTAGTCGTAGTGGTCGTGGTCGAACCCGCGGGGCGGGATGCCCGCCTCCGCCGCGAACGCGTGCAGCTCGTCGAGCGAGACGTCGCTCACGAGATGCCCCCAGAGGCGCCCGTGCGCGGGCCAGATGGGCTCATCGATCAGCACGGTCACGCTCGCGATTGTAGGCTGAGGGACGAGCGCGGCCTGCATCGGCCGCGTTTGACCGTGACTCTCCGCGTCGGCTACTCTTGACCGTTGGTGCGCGCTGGGCTGTGCCCGCGCCGACACCCCGGAATCTCTCCCCGCGGCAGAAGATGCGGTGCGAGGAGTTGTCGTCGCGGAGTCGCGTCACGCGGATTCGTATCAAACAGAGCAAAGGTGAAACGTGGTCTACGCAGTTGTGCGCGCCGGTGGGCGGCAGGAGAAGGTCGAGGTCGGCACGGTCGTCGTCCTCGATCGCGTCAAGGCGGGCGAGGATGGCACCATCCAGCTCACGCCCGTGCTGCTCGTCGACGGTGACACGGTCACCACCGACGCCAAGAAGCTGGCCAAGGTCACCGTGACCGCCGAGGTGCTCGGCGATCTGCGCGGCCCGAAGGTCGTCATCCAGAAGTTCAAGAACAAGACCGGGTACAAGAAGCGCCAGGGCTTCCGCGCCGACCTGACCCGGGTCAAGATCACCGGCATCAAGTAAGGAGTCGCGCACATGGCACACAAGAAGGGCGCATCGTCCACCCGCAACGGTCGCGACTCGAACCCCCAGTACCTGGGTGTGAAGCGTTTCGGCGGCCAGGTCGTCAAGGCCGGCGAGATCCTCGTCCGCCAGCGCGGCACCCACTTCCATCCGGGCGCCAACGTGGGCCGGGGCGGCGACGACACCCTGTTCGCGCTCGCCGCGGGCGCGGTGGAGTTCGGCCAGAAGGGCGGCCGCAAGGTCGTCAACGTCGTCAGCGCCTAACGCTCGACACACGGATTCACGCGAGGGGGCGGGCTTCGGCCCGCCCCCTCGTCGTTCCACCGCACGATTCCGACAGCACCGATCACGAGGGGGATGCCCATGGCCGCGTTCGTCGACCGCGTCACCCTGCACCTGCGCGCCGGCAACGGCGGGCACGGCTGCGTGTCGGTGCGCCGCGAGAAGTTCAAGCCGCTCGCCGGCCCCGACGGCGGCAACGGCGGTGACGGCGGCGACATCGTGCTGGTCGCCTCGGCGCAGGAGACCACGCTGCTGCCGTACCACCGCCGTCCGCACCGCTCGAGCGAGAACGGCGGCCCCGGCATGGGCGACAACCGCGCCGGCTTCACCGGCGGCGACCTCGAGCTGCCGGTGCCGGTCGGCACGGTCGTGCGCGACGCCGACGGCACCGAGCTCGCCGACCTGACCGAGCCGGGCATGCGCATCGTCGTCGCCCCCGGCGGCCAGGGCGGGCTCGGCAACGCCGCCCTCGCCACGACGAAGCGCAAGGCCCCCGGCTTCGCCCTGCTCGGCACGCCCGGCTGGGAGGGCGACATCGTTCTCGAGCTCAAGACGGTGGCCGACGTCGCCCTCGTCGGCTACCCGAGCGCCGGCAAGTCGAGCCTCATCGCCGCGATCTCGGCGGCCAAGCCGAAGATCGCCGACTACCCGTTCACGACCCTGCACCCCAATCTCGGCGTCGTCGAGTCGGGCGAGTCGCGCTTCACCGTCGCCGACGTTCCGGGGCTCATCGAGGGCGCGAGCGAGGGCAAGGGCCTCGGGCTCGAGTTCCTCCGGCACGTCGAGCGCTGCAGCGCCCTGCTGCACGTACTCGACTGCGCCACGCTCGAGCCGGGCCGCGACCCGATCAGCGATCTCGACGTCATCCTCGGCGAGCTCGCGGCCTACCCGGTGCCCGAGGGG
>JAIXXG010000094.1 GCA_027490915.1 Microbacteriaceae bacterium | reverse complement strand
TCGAGCGTGAAGCCGCCGACGGCCATGGCGCCCGGCAGCTCGCCGTCGCGGTCGGGCTGCAGCTCGACGTAGAAGTGCGAGGCGACGCCGTCGGGCAGCGACGCCGCGGGCTCGTCGACCAGCACGGCCCCGAGCGACAGCAGCGCGAACCCGCTCGGGCTCGGGCCAGCGGCCTCTATGTCGACGCTGATCGTGGTGATGGGACGGTCGACGCGGTCGCTGCGGTCGGCGCTGTCGCCGGCGGGGGTGCTCACCGCTCCATTCTGGTGGCTCTGACCTGCTCGCACCGGACGCACGCGAGCGCTAGCGTCAGAGCATGTCTCGTCTTCGACCGGTCGTCGCGATCGCCGTCGTCTCGATGCTGCTGGCCGGATGCGCGCCCGAGCCCGAACCGACCCCCAGCTCCACGCCCACCCCCGGGCCGACCGCGACCGCCGAGGCCGCCGCGCGCCCCAACCCCGTCTTCGACCTCACGTGCGCCGACGTGTTCAGCGTCGCCGACGTGCAGAAGCACCTGGCTGTCGAGGTCTCTGTCAGCGGCGATGAGACCCGCGTTCCGTCCGACGAGATCGGCGTGACGCAGCTGCAGCGCGGCGGCCTGAGCTGCTCGTGGGATAGCGACCAGAGCTACGACTCCTTCTTCGAGACCCGAGTGGATGTTCTGCTGCTGCCCGCTGCGCAAGCGGACTTCGCCGAGCGGGCGGCGGGGCTCGATGACGCCTGGAGCATCGACGGTGCTGACCAGGCTGCCGGACAGTGCGAGAGATCATCCGACGACAGCGTCTTCGGAGGTTTCTGCACCGCCGTGGCGTTGGCGGGTACGGCGATGATCGAGCTGCTGGTCACGGACTGGGAAGGCGGCTACACCGATCTCGGGCCGCTCGACGAGGCCGTGCGGGAGCTGCTCACCACCGCGGTCGAACGACTGCAAGCCGCCGCCGTCGTCGACCAGCGGTGGACGGCACCGGAGAGCGCGGCCGAATCCGGTGATCTCTGCGCAACCCTCGGCGCGGCGTTCGTGTCGGCACTCGGGGTCGACGGCCTTGCCGGCGGAGCCGTCGACGCTGTCGTCGCGGGCTCGTCCGCGTGCTCCTACGAGCTCGAGTCGGGCGCCTTCCCGACGAACGTTGTGCGCCTGACTGCCGTCCATTCGGGGGCGTGGGCGGCGGGCATCCGACCCACGCACCCCGAACTCGGTGACCCGTGGGAGGAGCGCGTCACGGCCGGCGGCGCGCTCTGGTGGCTGAGCCCGAACGGCGAGTCGGTGCAGGCTCGCGCCGCGATCGGCGGCGACCTGGTCACGGTGTCGTTCCTGCCGCAGGAGGTCGGCCAGTCGGCCGAGCAGGCGCAGGCCGCGATCACGGCGTTCATGGAGCAGTACGCCGAGGCGCCTCCTGGCACCTGAGTCGGGGCAGGCGGCGGTTCAGTCGAAGACGCTGCGGCTCGTCGCGGTGACCTGCAGCGGGATGCCCTCCGGTACGAACACGCTCAGCACGGGTGGCGCCCACACGGCCGCGAGGGTGACGCGCGCGCTCAGGCCGTCAGGTGTCGACGCGGCGACGAGTCGCAGCTGCTCAAGTCGCGAGCCCGGCGCCTGCTCGAGGTAGTCGGCCGCCGCGGCCCGCACCTCGGGGTCGGTGAGCCGGGGCCGCAGCGTGCCGTCGGCCGTCGGGCGCACCGACGCGAGGTCGAACGACTCGGCCGCGGCCAGTGCGGCGCCGTCGGCGAGGGTGTACAGACGCGTGCGCTCGAGGTACAGCGACGTGGCGGCACTCACGAGCAGCACGATGGCGAGGGCGAGCGCGCCGCACCCGGCGACGAGCGGCAGGATCGAGCCGCGGTCGTCGCGCGGGTCGAGGCGGAGCATCCGGGCCCCGATTCGAACCGGGCGGACGCCGTTCATCGGGCTCCCCAGAAGCGCGAGACCTGCTGCGTCGCGCTCGCCTCGACGGGCACGGCGAGCGGCACGCGCAGGTCGAGCACGGGCGGCACGAGCGGCAGCGGAACGCGCACGGCGACCTCGACGGTGACCCAGCCGCGGCGGGTGTGGCACTGGGCGGGGCGCGGCTCGCACGTGATGCGCAGGGCGGCCTCGCTCGCCTCGAGCCCGTGGTCGGCGAGGGCGAGGTCGAGCGCGCGCTGGGCCGCGGCGGCTCCGGCCGCGGTGCTCGGCGCCTGCACGAACACCCGCGCCGCCTGCCGCGCGGCCCCCTCGGTGGCGAGCGCCGCCGACTGGATCGTGCCGAGCGTGAGGATCAGGTAGACGAGCGGCACAAGCATCAGCAGACCCGCGACGAGAAACTCGAGGGAGGCAGAGCCGCGGTCTCCGCATCCGTCGCCGTCATCGCCGGGGGCTGCGCTATCGCAGAGGGCTGCGCTATCGCAGGGGCTCGAGCGCCGCACGGCCGCTCACCTCCAGCGCGTCGGGCAGACCCGCCATGCCGATGAGCGGCAGCGGAGCGCGCACCGTGACGATGACGACGGGATGCCCGCCGTATGCCCCCGTGCCCGCCGAGATGGTCTGCGCGTAGCCCTCCCCCAGCGCCGTCGAGATGAGCTCGCGCGTGCGCTCGACGCCGGCCTCGAGAGTGGAGTCGGCGAGGGCTCCGAAGCGGGCACCCTCGGCCGCCGCATCGATGAGGGTCGTGCGAATGTGCAGGGCGAACGCCACCTGCAGCACGCTCAGCGTCACGAAGGTCAGCACCGTGCCGACGAGCACGAACTCGACCGGAGCCGAGCCGCGGTCGTCGGCGAGGCGCTGCCGCCAGCCCATCGCTAGAAGCCAGTGACGCGGTCGATCGCCTGCTGGAAGACACCCTCGAGCGCGGGGCCCGCGAGCGCCCAGATGAGGATGACGAGGCCCGCGGTCATGAGGGTGATGAGCACCCAGCCGGGCACGTCGCCGCGGTCGTCGTCAGCTCGAGTGAGAAAGTCGAGGATTCTGCGCATGCGGGCGATTGTGGCTGGAGTCGGGTCATCGGGGAGAGCATTCTCCACAGTGGCGCTACGCGGTGGCCTTGCCCTGTCGGAGCGTCCCCGCACACTGGTCGCATGACCACGAACACGTCCGACACACACCCTCGCTCGGATGACGCGCTCGTCGCCTCGCTGACCGAGGGACTGGCAGACGCCGACCTCGAGGGGCTCCAGCCCGGGCAGCCCGGGTGGGCGCCCCGAGACGAGTACGAGCCCGAGGCGGAGTCACTCGCGGCCGTGTTCCGCGAGCGCGGCACCATCGACGTCGCCGACCTGCGCGCCGTGTGGGTGCACTGGTTCTCCGACGACCTGTCGGGGTACACCCCTGACCAACTGGAGGCGGTCGTCGCCGACCTCAGAACCCGAGCTGCAGCACCATGAGCCCCGGCCAGACGGCGAAGAGCACCGTCACCGGGAGGATGAGGAACACCAGCGGCACGAGCATGGCGACCTCGCGGGTTCCGGCGGCTTCGAGCAGGCGCCGCTTCGACTCGTCGCGGGCGTCGAGGGCATGGGCGCGCAGCACCTCGGCGAGCGGGGTTCCGCGGTCGAGGGCGGCGAGCACCTGGTCGATGAGCCGGCCGACCGCGGGCAGAGCGAGGTCGTCGCGCAGCTCGGCGAGTGCGGCGGCGAGCGGCTGGCCCGCGGCGGCGCGCTGCACGACGCGATCGAGCTCGCCCGCCAGCTCTCCTGACCCGGTGCGGGCGACGCGTCGCAGCGCCTCCAGGATGCTCTCGCCGGCCGCGACACTGAGGGCGAGAAACTCGACCACGGTCGGAAACTCCTCGGCGATGCGCGCCGAGCGGCGCCGGGCCGCGCGGGCGAGGAGAGCATCCGTCGCCGCGATGCCGCCGATGCCGCCCGCCGCGACCGCCGCGACCGCCGTCACGACCAACGGCGCACCATTCTGCGCGGCGAGCAACGCGAGCGCGAGGCCGAGGGCGGCGCCGAGCAGGGCTCCGAGAAGCTGGCGCGTGCGGTGGCCGGCGAGCGTGACCGCCGAGCCCGACTGCCGCAGGCGCGTGCGGATGACCCGGTCGCCGCCGAGGGTCGCGGCGAGCATCCGCTGCCCCTGCTCGGCGAGCGGGGCGAGCACCGCCCCCATGACCGGCAGCGGGTCGGATCGTCGCGCCGTCGTCATCGCCCGGGCCTCGGCGGAGACATCGACGAGGTAGGGAGCGAGGCGGGCGGCGAGGCGCGGGCGACCGAGGCGCGGGGCGAGTGAGACCAGCAGCCACAGGCCGGTGCCGAGGCCGAGGCCGGCGAGCAGGGCGGCGCCGAGCAGGGGCGTCATCGGAACCACCGCCCCTCTTCGGGCAGCCGCCCGAGCGCGATCATCAGGCGGTAGGCGACGAGGGTCGCCGCGAGGCCGCCGACCACGAGCACCGCGCCGCCGGGCGTGTTGTAGGCGGCGGCTGCCTCGGGGCGCGTGCCGAGCATGAGCAGCACGATCCACGGCGCGACCACACCGAGGCGCGCCGCGGTGCGCACCCACGACTGGCGGGCGTCGACCTCGGAGCGCACCGCCGCGTCGGCCCGCAGATACTGCGACAGCGAGCGGAGAACCGTCGGCAGCTCGGTTCCGCCGACCTCGCGCGCCATGCGCACCGTCTCGACGATGCGGTCAGCCACCGGGTCGGCGAGCGTCGCCTTGAGCGCGTCAAGGCACTCACCGAACTGCGCCGTGCGCAGGTAGTCGCGCCGGAAGGCCAGGAAGGCGGGGCGCACCGCCTCGGGGGCGGAATCGGCGAGCGCCGCCACCGCCTGCGGCAGGCTCAGCCCCGCCCGCACGCCCGACAGCAGATGATCGACCACGTCGGGCCAGACGGCGCGCAGCGCGCGACGGCGGGCGGCCGCGCGGGCCCGCAGCACGAGCACCGGAACCGCCGCCGCGACCACCCCCGCGATCGGAGCGAGCGCCGCCACCGGCACGAGCACGAGCGTCAGGGCGGCGCCGGCAATGCCCGCCATCAGGATGCTCGCCACGAGCACCCCCGGCGCGACGCCGCCCACCCCCGCGCGGGCGAGCAGCTCGGCCAGCGGCTCGAGCAGCGCGCGCCGCGGGGCCGCGGCGCGGGGTCGGCGCGGCCACAGCCACGGGGAGGCGAGCAGCAGCACCCCGGCGGCGAGCAGCAGCGCGGCGACGAGGGTCATGCGCGGGAGCGGCGTTCGGGCGCGAGGTCGGCGTCGCGTGCGCGGGAGGGCGCGGGGTCGGCGGTGCGCGCGCGGGACGGCGCGGCGCCGGCGGCGCGGGCGTCGAGGTCGGGCGCGCGCAGCAGCATCGCCGGGTCGAGGCCCGCGCCGTCGAACCTCTCGAGCCGCGCCGGAAGGACGCCGGTGGGTGTGAGGCTGCCGGAGAGCATCCCGAACAGGGTGTCGGCCTCGATGACGCCCTCGACGACGCGGCCGGTCGGCGCGACGATCTCGGCGACGCGCCGCTGGCCGCCCTTCACGAGCTCGCAGTGCACGACGAGGTCGATCGCACTCGCGACGGTCGGCACGACGAAGCCCGAGTCGATGTTGCGGCCCGCGAGCAGCGGAAGGGTCGACAGCTTGACCAGGGCGTCGCGGGCGCTGTTGGCGTGGATCGAGCACATTCCCGGCAGTCCGGAGTTGAGCGCGATGAGCAGGTCGAGCGACTCGGCCTCGCGCACCTCGCCGACAACGAGGCGGTCGGGGCGCATGCGCAGCGCCTCTTTGATGAGGCGGCGCAGCGAGATCTCGCCGGCCCCCTCGAGGTTGGGTGTGCGGCACTGCATCGCGACGACGTCAGCGGCGGCGAGGTCGAGCTCGAAGGTCTCCTCCACCGTTACGATGCGGTCGCTCGGGCGGGCGCTCGCCAGCATCGCGCCGAGCAGGGTCGTCTTGCCCGAGTGGGTCGCGCCGCTCACCAGGATGTTGCCGCCCGCGAGCACCGTCATACGCAGGAACTCGGCGGCGAGCGGCGTCAGCGACCCCAGCTCGACCAGTCGCGCGAGGCTGCGGATGCGCTGCGAGAACTTGCGCACGTTGACCGCCCAGTGCTGGCGCGTGACATCCGGGATCACGACGTGCAGTCGCGAGCCGTCGGGCAGGCTCGCGTCGACGAACGGGCTCGCCAGGTCGACGCGGCGGCCGGTGCTCTGCAGCATGCGCTCGACGAGCGTGCGCACCTGATCGTCGGTGAGGCGCGCATCCACCCGCTCGGTGACGCCGGCGCGGGCGACGAAGACGGCGTCGGGGGCGTTGATCCAGATCTCCTCGACCTCGGGGTCGTCGAAGTAGGGCTGCAGCGGACCTAAGCCGGTGAGGTCGGCGAGCACGCGGCCGAGCGTCGCCTGCTCGTCGACGAGGGGCGGCAGGCTGCCGGCCAGCGAGCGCTCGGCGTAGGCCTGCAGCTCGGCCCGCACGAGCCGCTCGGCCGCGGTCGGGTCGGCGGCGAGGTCGAGCCGCTCGGAGCGCACCCGCTCGCGCACGCGCTCGGTGATGACGCTCGCGGCACTCGGCATGCCGGTCATTCTGGTGACGGGCGGGGCGGAGGTTGGCTGGTTTTCCACAGTTGTCGGGGTTCGGGGAGGGCTGGCCGGAACACGCGAGGGCAGGGGTGCTGCGAACGGCGTCGATCGGTCACTCATTGGCGCCAGTCGGGAGTGTGTCGGTAACGAGTGACCGATCGACGCTGTTCATCGCAGCCTCGGGCCCGCGCCGGTGTCAGCAGGAGCCCCGGCGCGGCCCCGCCTGTCGCGCTAGCGCGGGATGCGGAGCTCACGCCAGCGCGGGCCCAACCTGACGCAGCCGCCAGCCGCGGGGTGGGCGCCATCCCCCGTCGCGCAACCGCCGCTCGAGTCGACCCATCAGCTCGCTCGGTTGCTCGAACACATCAGCGCGGGTCGCCCGGACCGCCCTCCATCCCTCGTCGGTGTAGCGGTCGAACCGCCGCACGTCGGTCGCGAAGCGTCGGCGCGATGTGCGGTGCTCATCACCCTCGTACTCCACCAGCACCCCGAACGACGGCCAGGCCAGGTCTGCCTCTGCACGCCAGCGTTCGGGCGACCGCTCAGTCGACAGCACCGGATGCGCAACCACCGGCTCGGGAAGACCCGCAGACGCGATCATGAGTCGCAGCAGCGTCTCGGCCCGGGACCGCACGCCGGATCGACGGAGCGGAGCGACACGCACGAGCCGCGCGTACCCCGGGCGCCGGGTGCCGAAGGCGAGGGCCGCGAGCATCGGGTCGGGGCGCCCTTGTCGATCGGCCCGCAGCAGCATGGCATCAGCGACCGCGACCAGATCGGGTCGACTGAGCTGCGTCGCGCACGTCAGCAGGGTGAGCGACTCGTCGATGAGCGGCAATGGAAGCCGCTCACCCGTACTGGGAGACACGAGCAGCAGATGCTCCACTCGTGCGGCGGGAAGCTCGATGCTGTGGCCGCGAACACCGGCGATGCGCACAGCGCGCCGCGGACGCGGCACCGCGACATGCACCAGACCGTCGCGCCGCACGACGCGCGGCAGCGGATACCCGCGCAGAAGAGCTGCCGAGCTGTGGCTGAAAGCCGCGGCAGAGTCGAGCCAGACCGTGAGCGCGTGAGCTCGCTGGACGGGGTCATCGAGATCGATGGCGTGCGCGGCGACTCCGCGGTAGGGATGCGCAACGTCGCGTCGGCGGGTGCGCGCGTAGGGCATCCCGCCGCCGGCGACGGATGCGCGCACGACCCACGCATCGTCGGCACCGTTGAGCAGCTGAGGTTCGCGAGTCATGGCCGCGAGCGTGCTGGAGAGAGCGGCTCAGCAACGTGCGCGCGCTCGAGAGCGACGATCGGTCACTCGTTGCGGCGAGTTGGGGAGGAGTCTCCAACGAGTGACCGATCGACGCCGTGTGGTGCAACGCAAGCGAGAAACTCGGGGGTGCGGCGACTCTTCACGACCCGAGCGCGGTCGTAGGCTGGGCCCGCCGCGCCCGGCGTTCACGCCGCGCACCCCGAACCGCGCCCACCCCGAACCGTCCCCACCCCGAGGAGCCCCCCATGCTCGAGACGCTCGCCGCCGGCGCTGTCGGGCTCGGGGCAGCGAGCTTTCTGCTCATCGGGGCCGCGATCGGGTGGCTCGTGCAGGTGCCGACCGGGGTGGTCGCGGGGGTGATGGCGTTCGGCGCGGGCGCGCTGATCTCGACGCTCGCTTACGAGCTGGTGGGCGAGGCGCACGCGGTGGGCGGGCTCGCCCCGACCATCGGCGGCTTTCTCGCCGGCGCCGTGATCTACGTGCTGGCCGACCTCGCGCTCGCCCGGCAGGGGGCGCGGGCGCGCAAGCGCTCGATCGCGCTGCAGAGCGCCCCGGGGGTGCACGCGGCCCCGATCGTGCCGGCCGCGAGCGCCGGGGTCGGGCTGGCTGTCGCGATCGGGGCGCTGCTCGACGGGGTGCCCGAGAGCCTGGTGCTGGGGCTGTCGATCGCGGATGGCGGGGCGGTGAGCATCCCGATGCTCGTCGCGGTCGCCGTGTCGAACGTGCCGGAAGGGCTGTCGAGCGCCGCGGGAATGAAGCACGAGGGCCGCAGCGCGCGCTACGTGTTCGGGGTGTGGGGCGGCATCGTGCTCGTCTCGGGGGTCGCGGCGATGCTCGGCTTCGCGCTGCTCTCGGGCGCGAGCCCCGAGGTCGTCGCCGTGGTCACCACGATCGCGGCGGGCGGCATCATGGCGATGGTCGCGAACACGATGATTCCGGAGGCCTTCGCCGCCGACCGCTCGCTGACCGGACTGTGGGCGGCATTGGGCTTCGCGCTCGCCTTCGCGCTGTACCAGCTGGGCTGAGCCGACGCGGCCCGGAGTGACCTAGGCGCTGAGGGCCGCGCCCGCCGCGTGCAGCCGCGCGATGAGCTCGGGCACCTCGTCGACCGTGCGGCAGAACATCGCCGGCTTGAAGCAGATGCTCGTGTAGCCCTGCTCGACCTGTCGGGGCAGGGCGGCGAGGGCCTCGTCGAGGTCGGCCACCGCATCCGGCCCATCGAAGCGGCCCCGGATGCCCCCCACGAGCTCGAGCTCGCTCATCGCACGCCCGGCCTCGGCCATGGCGCGCTCGAGCCCGGCGAGATCGTCGGCGGTGAGCGTGCCGAACGGGTTGAGACCGGACCCGTACCGCACGAGCCGCCGCACGAGCGGCGGATGCATGCCCTGCCCGCCGAACCACAGCGGCGGGCCGCCCGGCCGGAACGGCCCCGGCTCGAGCCACACATCGTCGAAGCGGTAGAACTCGTCCTCGTGCCGCACCGGGCCGCCCTGCCACGCGCGCGTCACGATGTCGAGCTGCTCATCGAGGATCGCCCCGCGCCGGTGGAACGGCACGCCGAGGGCCGCGTACTCGTCCTCGTGCCAGCTGACCGTCGGCAGCACGACGAGGCGGCCCTGCGCGAGCAGGTCGAGCGTTCCGAGGTCTTTCGCGAGCAGCAGCGGGTGCCGCAGCGGGAAGATGATGGCGCCCGCCACCAGGCGCAGCGTCGTCGTGGCCTGCGCGATGGCCGACATGAGCACGAGCGAGCTCGGCCAGGCGGTCGCCGGGTCTTGGTTGCCGGGGGCGGCGTAGTCGCGCAGGTTCGCCATGACGCCGTTCGCGCCCGCCGAGGGGCCGAGGGCGATGTGGTCGCTGAGCATCACCGCGTCGACGCCGTGCCGCTCGGCGGTCACGGCCAGCTCGACGAGCCCGCCTAGGTCGCGCGCGTCGACGATCGCGTCGTTCTCGGTCAGCACCATGACCCAGCGGATGCTCATGCCGGCCTCCTCGCCCGCTCGCCAGTCATTCGCTTCCGAATGACCTGCACGAACTCTAGCGAAGGAACGAAGAGATCCGCTGCCGGGCGGCCACCACAGCGCCCGGCAGCGGAAGAGGGAAAAGGCGCTAGGCCTTCGGCACGAAGGTGTACTTCGTGGTCAGGTACTCGTCGATGCCCTCGAGCGAGCCCTCGCGGCCGATGCCCGACTGCTTCACGCCGCCGAACGGCGCCGCGGCGTTCGAGATGACGCCCGCGTTGAGGCCCATCATGCCGGTCTCGAGGCGGTCGATCATGCGCATGCCGCGGTTGAGGTCGCTCGTGTAGACGTACGAGATGAGCCCGTACTCGGTCGCGTTGGCGAGCTCGACCGCCTCGTCCTCGGTGTCGAAGGGAACGATCGCGAGCACGGGGCCGAAGATCTCCTCCGACAGCAGGCGGGTGCCCGCCTGCACGCCCGTGATGACCGTGGCGGGGTAGAACGATCCGGCCCGGTCGGGGATGGCGCCGCCGGTGGTGACCGTCGCGCCGCGCGCGACGGCATCCTGCACCAGCTCGTGGGAGGTCTGCACGGCGTTGTCGTCGACGAGCGGGCCAATCTGCACGCCCTCCTCGGTGCCGCGGCCCATCTTCATGGCGGCGACGCGCTCGGTGACGCGACGGCTGAACTCTTCGGCGATGTCGCGCTGCACGAGGATGCGGTTGGCGGCCGTGCACGCCTGGCCGATGTTGCGGAACTTCGCGAGCATGACGCCATCGATCGCCTTGTCGAGGTCGGCGTCGGCGAAGACGACGAAGGGGGCGTTGCCGCCGAGCTCCATCGAGGTGCGGAGGATGCCGTCGGCGGCCTGCTTTATGAGCATGCGGCCGACCTCGGTCGAGCCGGTGAAGCTCAGCTTGCGCAGGCGCGGGTCGCCGATGATCTCGGCCGACAGCGGGCCCGACTTGGCGGTCGTCACGACGTTGACCACACCGGCGGGCACGCCCGCGTCTTCCAGCGTCTTCACGAAGTACATCGTCGTGAGCGGCGTCAGCGCGGCGGGCTTGATGATCGAGGTGCAACCGGCGGCGATCGCGGGCGCGATCTTGCGGGTCGCCATGGCGAGCGGGAAGTTCCAGGGCGTGATGAGGAACGAGGGGCCGACCGGCTGGTGCGACACCACGATGTGGCCCGTGCCCTCGGGGTTCTCGCCGAAGCGGCCGGTGATGCGCACAGCCTCCTCGCTGAACCAGCGCAGGAACTCGGCGCCGTAGGTGACCTCGCCGCGCGACTCGGCGAGCGGCTTGCCCATCTCGAGCGTCATGAGCAGCGCGAACTCGTCGGCGCGCTCGATGACGAGCTCCCAGGCCTTGCGCAGCAGCTCGCCGCGCACGCGGGGAGCCGTGGCGGCCCAGCTCGCCTGCGCGTTCGCGGCGGCATCCATCGCCTTCTTGGCGTCGGCGACCGACGCGCTCGCGATCTCGGCGATGATCTCGCCGGTCGACGGGTCGTTGACGGTGATAGTGGCGCCGCCCTCGGCGTCGAGCCACTGGCCGTCGATGTACAGGCCGCGGGGAACCTTGGCGAGCAGCTCGGCTTCGGTGATCATGTCGTCTCTTTTCGCTCGGTGCCGGAGTGGCAGCGGTGCGGTGGTGGCGTCCGCGGGATGGGTGGGGCGGTGGACCTAGTTGGCGGCGAGAGCCTCGCCGATGACACGGATTCCCTCGCGCAGCAGCTCGTCGCTGATCGACAGCGGCGGCAGCAGGCGGATGACGTTGCCGTCGGTGCCGCACGTCAGCACGACGACACCCTCGAGGTGGCAGTGCTTGGCGACCTTCGCCGTCAGGGCCGCGTCGGGCTTGCCCTCGGCGTCGGTGAGCTCGATCGCCATCATGGCGCCGCGGCCGCGGATGTCGCCGATGCGGCCGTCGCGCGCCTGCAGGGTGGTGAGCTCGTCACGGATGATCGCCTCGAGCTCGACGGCGCGCGCGAGCAGGTCGTGCTCGTCGTAGGCCTTGAGGGCTCCGAGAGCCGCGGCGGTCGCGATCGGGTTGCCCCCGTAGGTGCCGCCGAGGCCGCCCGCGTGCACCGCATCCATCATCTCGGCCCGGCCGGTGACGGCCGCGAGCGGAAGGCCGCCCGCGATGCCCTTGGCCATGGTGATGAGGTCGGGCACGACGCCCTCGTGCTCGCTCGCGAACATCTGGCCGGTGCGGGCGAAGCCCGTCTGCACCTCGTCGGCGATGAACACGACGTTGTTCGCGTTGGCCCAGGCCTGCAGCGCGGGCAGGAAGCCCTCGGCAGGCACCACGAAGCCGCCCTCGCCCTGGATGGGCTCGATGATGATGGCCGCGATGCGGTCGGCGCCGATCTGGCGGTCCATCATGTGGATCGCGCGCGCCGCAGCCTCGGCGCCGCTCAGACCGTCGCGGTAGGGGTACGACATGGGAGCCCGGTAGATGTCGGGCGCGAAGGGGCCGAAGCCGGCCTTGTAGGGCATCGCCTTGGCGGTGAGCCCCATCGTGAGGTTGGTGCGGCCGTGGTAGCCGTGGTCGAACGCGACGACCGCCGACTTGCCGGTGTAGTAGCGCGCGACCTTGATGGCGTTCTCGACGGCCTCGGCGCCCGAGTTGAAGAGGGCGGTGCGCTTGGCGTGGTCGCCGGGGGTGAGGCGGTTGAGGGCCTCGGCCACCTCGACGTAGCCGTCGTAGGGGGTGATGGTGAAGCAGGTGTGGGTGAAGCGCTGCACCTGCTCGATGACGGCGGCGGTGACGTGCGGGTCGGCGTTGCCGACGTTGGTCACGGCGATGCCCGAGCCGAGGTCGATGAGCGAGTTGCCGTCGACGTCGACGATGACCCCGCCCCCGGCGGCGACCGCGTACACCGGCATCATGGTGCCGACACCGGCCGACACGGCGGCCTGCTTGCGGGCCATGAGGGCCTCGCTCTTCGGGCCGGGGATGCTCGTGACGAGCTCGCGGCGCTGCGGCAGGCTCGGCCCGCCCAGGGGGCTCGCGGCGGTCTCGCTCGGCGCGTCGATCGTCATGCTCATGCGGTCAGCGTAGGGCGCGTCGGCCGAGCGTGGCGTATACGTCTTGTACAGCAAGTCGCTATGTGCTCGACACCGCGTACAGCACGCGGCTAGGGTTGCCGCAGACTCCCGAATCGAAGGATCGCCCGTGCCCGTCACCCTCGACACTCTGCTCGCGCGCCGCGAGCTGCAGCTGCGCCTCATCTGGGCCGATGACGCGGCGCGCGAACGCCCGTGGGCGTGGGTGCACTCGAGCGACCTCGCCGACCCGACGCCGTTCCTCTCCCCCGGCGATGCCCTGCTGACGACCGGCACGCAGTGGGCCAGCGACGACGACATCGCGCCGTGGGTCGAGCGGCTCGCCGCCGCCGGGGTACCTGCCGTCGGGTTCGGCACCGAGGTCATCCGCGACGGCACGCCGGATGCCCTCACCGAGGCCTGCGCCGCCCACGGCATCGCCCTGCTCGAAGTGCCCTACCGCACCCCCTTCATCGCCGTCGCGCGCGCCGTGGCCGACCTCGATGCGGAGGAGCGCTACGCCCGCGTGCGCTGGACGCTCGAGACGCAGCGCGCCATCGCCGTCGCCGCCCTGCGCCCGGCGGGCCTCGGGGCGGTCGTCGCCGAGCTCGCGCGGCGCATCGGCGCGCCCGCCGCGATCGTGCGGGAAGGCTCGGAGGTGCTCGGCGACGCACCGCCGCGCGCCGTGCTCGACGAAGCGCACGCGCTGCTGCGCGCCGGGAGGCGGGCGGCCCGCACCGTCGACGACTGGAGCCTGCAGACCGTCGGCGCCGCGACCGCCCTCACCGGCGTGCTCGCTATCGGCCCCGGCTCGCTGCACGACGACGCCGAGCGCGCCGTCATCACGAGCGTCGTCGCGCTCGCCGGCCTCGCCGGGGTCACCGACCGGGATGCCCTCGCCGCGTCGGCCGCCGAGACCGCCGCGCGTCTCGCGGCCCTGCGCTCGGCCGTGCAGGCGGCGCTCGTCGCCAGCGAGCCGTCCCCCGCCGTGGCGGCCGAGCCGCTCGACCCGGCAGACCCGGTCGCGCTCGTGCAGCCGCTGCTCGAGCACGACGCCGCGACCGGCGACGACCTCGTGAGCACGCTCAGCACCTGGCTGCGGTGCGACGCCGTGGCCGAGGCGGCGGCGCTGCGGTTGGGCATCCATCGGCACACCGTTCGTGCGCGCCTGCGGCGCGCCGCCGAGCTGCTCGATCGCGACCTCGACGCCTTTCCGGCGCGGGCCGAGGTGTGGGCGGCGCTGCAGGCCGCCGGGCGGGCGTGAAGCATCGCGCCACGTCGGAGCACGAGTTCTAGACTGGCCCTGCCAGCGGGAGTGGTGAAATTGGCAGACACGCAGGATTTAGGTTCCTGTGCCTTCGGGCGTGAGGGTTCAAGTCCCTCCTTCCGCACGGTTCGCAGCAGGTAGCCTGAGCGGTACACCCGACACTGCGATCGCTGGAGCCGCCCATGATGCCGATGGACCTCGGACTGTTCGACGTCGAGGCGTGGATCACCGGGGCCGGCCAGTGGGGCCTGCTGCTGGTCTGCGCGATCGTGTTCGTCGAGACCGGGCTGCTCATCGGCTTTCTGCTGCCGGGCGACACCCTGCTGCTCATCACGGGCATCCTGACCTTCACCGGGGTGATCCCCCAGCCGATCTGGCTCGTCGTGCTGTGCATCTTCATCGCCGCCGTGCTCGGCGACCAGCTGGGGTACTACATCGGCTACAAGGCGGGCCCGCCGATCTTCGAACGCAAGTCGGCCGGCTTCTTCAGCAAGAAGAGCGTCGCCCGCACCGAATACTTCTTCGCCCGCTACGGCGGGTTCGCCGTGACCATCGCCCGCTTCATCGGCGTCGTGCGCACCATCGCCCCCGTCGCCGCGGGCGTCGGCAAGATGCCTTACAAGAAGTTCCTGTTCTACAACGTGCTCGGCGCCTTCCTCTGGGGCGTCGGGCTGCCGCTCATCGGCTGGTGGGCCGCGCACATTCCGGGCGTCGCCGACGTCGTCACCGAGTACATCGAGGTCGTCTTCCTCGTGGTGATCGGCATGGCCGTGGCGGGCATCGCCTGGCACCTCGGCCACGAGCAGTGGGAGAAGCGCAAGGAGGCCAAGGCGGCCGCGGCCGGCGAGCCCGTGCCCGAGGTCGAGATCTGGATAGCCGAGCCGGAGCACGACGGCAGGCACGAGGCCGCGCACCCGAAGGCCGGCTACGGCGTCGGCCCGCACGACGGCAAGCACGAGAAGCAGCCGCCCGCCTGACGCCCGCGCGCCGCGCGGCGCTAGCCGCCGAGAGCGAGCAGCACCAGCAGCGTCACGTTCAGCGTGATGAGCAGCGCGGCGCACACGATGGCGACGGCCGTGGTGAGCATCCGGTTGACAGACTCGCCCATGAGCGCGCGGTCGGCCGTCAGCCGCACGAGCGGGATGAGCGCGAACGGGATGCCGAAGCTCAGCACGACCTGGCTCAGCACGAGGGCGAGCGTCGGGTCGACCCCGAACGCGAGCAGCGCGAGGGCGGGCGCGATCGTGATCGCGCGGCGAACGAGCAGCGGGATGCGCACGCGCAGCAGCCCGTGCATGATCTCGGCGCCGGCGTAGGCGCCGACCGAGGTCGAGGCAAGACCGCTGGCGAGCAGCCCGATGGCGAAGAGCACCGCGACCGCCGGGCCGAGCGAGGCGGCGAGCGCCGCGTGCGCGCCCTCGAGCGTGTCGGTGCCCTCGACGCCCTGCAGGTTGGCGGCGGCGAGCAGCAGCATGACGACGTTGACCGAGCCGGCGATGACGAGCGCGATCGTCACGTCGATGCGCGTGGCGCGCAGCACCGTGCGCCGACCCGCGCCGGCGGCGAGCTGGCCGAAGCGGTCGCGCGTGAGAGCGGAGTGCGCGTAGATGGCGTGCGGCATGACGGTGGCGCCCAGGATGCTCGCCGCGAGCAGCACGCTCTCGACCCCGTCGAAGCGGGGCACGAGCCCGGCGGCCGCGGCGGCCGGGTCGGGCGGGCCGATCACGAGCCCGGCGCAGAAGCCGACGACGATCACGAGGATGAGCCCGGTGATGACCCGCTCGAAGATGCGCACACCGCCGCGGCGGCTCTGCACGACGAGCAGCAGCATCGAGATGACCCCGGTGATGACCCCGCCCACGACGAGCGGCAGGTCGAACAGCAGGTACAGCGCGACCGCGCCGCCGATGACCTCGGCCACGTCGGTGGCCATCGCGACCAGCTCGGCCTGCCCCCAGTAGGCGAGCCGCGCCGGGCGGCGGCGGAAGCGCTGCCCGAGCGCCTCGGGCAGGCTCAGGCCCGTGACGATGCCGAGCTTCGCCGAGAGGTACTGGATGAGCCAGGCCATGACGTTGCCCGTGACGACCACCCAGACGAGCAGGTACCCGAACAGGGCGCCCGCGGTGATGTTGGCGGCGACGTTGCCCGGGTCGAGGTAGGCGACACCAGCGACCATGGCCGGGCCGAGCAGCGGCACGATGACGAGGCCGCTGCGGGCGGCGACCGTGCGCGCGTCGGCGCCGCTGGCAGGACGGTCGGCAGGGGTCGGCGGGGTCGGCGGTTCGGGGCGCGCGTCGGTCACGCGAGGCAGAGTAGCACGACGTTTTCGGTGTACCGAAAACTAGCCCTCGCCCACCACCCAGACGGCGGCGGCGACCGCCGGGGCCACGACGATCTCGCTCCCCGCGCGGCGCACGAGCGCGACGCCGGCGGGCGGCTGGGCGGCCGAGAGGCGCACCGGCTCGTCGAGGCCGATGCCGAGCTGATCGAGCACGCGGAGGGCATCCGGATCGCGATCGCTGATGCGCACCACGCGCCCCGCGAAGCCGACCGGAGCCCGATCGAGCCGCACCGCGTCGGGCCGCACGATCGTGCCGTCGGCGGCCGGGATCAGGTCGCCGTGCGGGTCGCGCGTCGGCCGCCCGAGCTGCGCATCGATCGCGTCGAGCAGGCGGTCGCTGAGGGCGTGCTCGAGCACCTCGGCCTCGTCGTGCACCTCGTCCCACGTGTATCCATGCACCTGCACGAGCCAGGTCTCGATGAGCCGGTGCCGCCGCAGCATCGCGAGCGCACGCTGCTCGCCCTCGGGCGTGAGCCGGATCGCCCCGTACGGCCGGTGGTCGACGAGCCCGGCCGCGGCGAGCTTCTTGACCATCTCGGTGACGCTCGACGGCGCGAGCGCCAGCCGCTCGGCCAGCTGCCCGGGCGTGATCGGCTCGGGCTGCCACTCGGTGAACTGGAAGATCGTCTTGAGGTAGTCGTCGGCGGCAGCGGATGCTGCGCTCGCGCCCGGACTGCCTGCCATGCCAGCCAGCCTAGAGCGCGGGGGTCACTCGACTCGGGCTACGCGGCGCCGTAGCGCTCGGCGAGCACGCGGGCGAGGGCCGCGAAGGCCCGCCCGCGGTGGCTGATCGCGTTCTTCTCGTCGGCCGTGAGCTCGGCGCTCGTGATGCTGTAGCCCTCAGGGATGAAGATCGGGTCGTAGCCGAATCCGCCGCCGCCCGCGGGCTCGTGCGCGATCGTGCCGGGCCAGATTCCGAGCTCAACGTGCTCGAAGGCCGCGCCCGACTCATCGACGTCGAGCGGGTCGACCAGCGCGGCGGCGCACGTGAACTGCGCCGCACGATCCGACGCGTCGCCGAGGTTCGTCAGCACGAGCCGGAGGTTGGCGGCGTCATCGCGCTCGCCCGAGTAGTGGGCGCTGTCGACGCCGGGAGCGCCGGCGAGGGCATCCACGCTGACGCCCGAATCGTCGGCGATAGCCGGCAGGCCCGTGTGCGCCGCGGCGGCGCGCGCCTTGATGAGGGCGTTGCCCGCGAAGCTGTCGGCGTCCTCCACCGGCGCGGGCCCGTCGTACGGCAGCAGTTCGAGACCCGGCAGGGCGGCACCGAGGATGCGCTGCAACTCGGCGACCTTGTGCGCGTTGTGCGTCGCGACGACGACCTTCACGGGCGTCAGAGCCCCAGAGCCGCGCGCTGGGCGGCCGCCAAGTCGCGGCAGCCGCCGACCGCGAGGTCGAGCAGCGCGTCGAGCTCGGCGCGGTCGAATGGCGCCCCCTCGGCGGTGCCCTGCACCTCGACGAAGTGGCCCGAGCCGGTGACGACCACGTTCATGTCGGTCTCGGCCCGCACGTCCTCGACGTAGGCGAGGTCGAGCAGCGGGGTGCCGTCGATGATGCCGACGCTCACCGCGCTCACCGAATCCTTGAGGGCGTTGGCCGTCTTGGCGATGAAGCCCTGCGCGCGGCCCCACTCGATCGCATCGGCGAGGGCGACGTAGGCGCCCGTGATCGCCGCCGTGCGCGTGCCGCCGTCGGCCTGCAGCACGTCGCAGTCGAGCACGATCGTGTTCTCACCCAGCGCCTTCATGTCGACCACGGCCCGCAGGCTGCGGCCGATGAGGCGCGAGATCTCGTGCGTGCGACCGCCGACCTTGCCCTTGACCGCCTCGCGGTCCATGCGGTCGTTCGTCGAGCGCGGCAGCATGCCGTACTCGGCCGTGACCCAGCCCTTGCCCTTGCCGGTGAGCCAGCGCGGCACGCCGTTGGTGAAGCTCGCCGTGCACAGCACCTTCGTGCTGCCGAAGCTGATGAGGGCGCTGCCCTCGGCCTGCGCGCTCCAGCCCCGCTCGATCGTGATCGGGCGCAGCTGGTCGGCGGTGCGGCCGTCGGCTCGCTTCGTCGAGCCGAGGCCCGTGGATTCGGCGATCGTGGTCATGACGAGCCCTTCAGTGGTTGAGCCGGGAGCGTCCCGGTGGGAAATGCCTCGACGTGCCCGATCTCGGGGCCGAGGAAGCGGTGGGCGAGCTGCCGGAAGCCCGCGGTGTCGGGGCCGGTGGCCTCGAAGACGTGGGCGGGGGCATCCGTCGCGGTGGTCTCGAGGCCGTGCTCGACGAGCCGGCGGTAGACGTCGTAGGCGGTCTCCTCCGCGCTCGAGACGAGGGCGACGTCAGGGCCCATGACGTACTGGATCGCGCCGGCCAGCAGCGGGTAGTGCGTGCACCCGAGCACGAGTGTGTCGATCTGCGCCTGCTTCAGCGGCGCGAGGTACTGCTCGGCGGCGGCGAACAGCTCGGGCCCGCTCGTGATGCCCGCCTCGACGAACTCGACGAAGCGCGGCGCCGCGGCCTGCGTGACGACGATGTCGGGGTCGGCGACGAACGCGTCGACGTAGGCGCCCGACCGCACGGTGCCCGCGGTGCCGATGACGCCGATGCGCTTGCTGCGGGTGCGGCGCACGGCCGTGCGCACGGCCGGCTGGATGACTTCGACCACGGGGATGCCGTGGCCCTGCTCGAACCGCTCGCGGGCATCCCGGAACATGGCGGCGCTCGCGGTGTTGCAGGCGATCACGAGCAGCTTGACGCCCTGGTCGACGAGCTCGTCCATGATGCGCAGCGCGTGCTGTCGCACCTCGGCGATCGGCAGCGGACCGTAGGGGCCGTTCGCGGTGTCGCCGACGTAGAGCAGCCGCTCGCGCGGCAGCTGGTCGATGATCGCGCGGGCCACGGTGAGGCCGCCGACCCCTGAGTCGAAGACTCCGATCGGCGCGCTGCTCACGGGGGCAAGTCTAGGCGGGCGAGTCGGGCGGGCACCCGCGTTCGGCTTGTGTGAAACCGGTTTGCCGTCAATGCGGCTTCACACGCCTCGCGGGGGGCTGGAGCTTCAGAGCGGGCCGCGGGCCCGCCAGCGTTCTCAGAGCGCGCCGCGGGCCCGGCAGCGTTCTCAGAGCGGGCCGCGGGCCCGGCAGCGTTCTCAGAGCTGGCCGCGGGCCCGGCAGCGTTCTCAGAGCGGGCCGCGGGCC
>JAIXXG010000039.1 GCA_027490915.1 Microbacteriaceae bacterium | reverse complement strand
GCACGGTGCCGGTGGTCGGCGCAGCGATCGGCGCCCCTGACCAGGAGACGATCGCCGACGATCTCGAGCAGCTTCTGGCGAGCGTGAGCGACGACTTCCGCACGATCACGATCGGGGAGGCCGGGCAGGTGGTGGCCACCTACGTCGCGCCGTGGGGCGACTCGGCCGCGCTGCGGGTTGTCGATGCCGTGGACGACACGGTGTGGGGGCCGGTGCGGTCGGTCGCGCTCGTCGACCTTCCGGTCGTGCAGCCGGGCGTCGAGTCGCCTCGCGCGCCCGTGCTGCTCGTGCGGTACGGCGACCGCGAGGTTCGCCTGGCTCTGGAGTGGGAGGGCACGATCGAGGGCCCGCCGCTCGACTGGCGGCTGCGGCACCCTCTCGAATCGGCGTTCAGCGACTGACGCGCTCAGCCGCCGTGCGGCGTGATCGTCGGGCGCTTCGGGGTGACGGTGTCGCCCGATGACTGGTGGCGGATGCGCCGCACGACCCACGGAACGAGGTACTCGCGCGCCCAGCCGATGTCATCGGCGCGCGCGGCACGCCACGACCGGGCCGGCAGCGGCTCGGGGTGGAGGGGCTCGAGGTCGTGGTCGACGCCGAGCGCCTCGAGCACGGCGATCGCGATCGTGTGATGCCCGAGCGGCGAGAAGTGCAGCCGGTCGGGGGCCCACATCTGAGGGTCTTGCAGCTGCCGCAGCGCCCACATGTCGGCGACGATCGCGTCGTGCTTGGCGGCGACCGCTCGGAGGTTCTCGTTGTAGATCGCGACCTTGCCGCGCACGCGACGCAGCACCGGGGTCATGCCGATGTCGGGGCCGTTGAACATCACGACCGTCGCGCCGTCGCTGCGCAGGCGGCGGATCGTGTCGTCGAACAGCTCGGCGACCCGGTCGGGGTCGGTGCCGGGGCGGATGATGTCGTTGCCCCCGCCCGAGATGGTGATGAGGTCGGGGCGCAGCGCGAGCGCCGCATCCACCTGCTCATCGGCGATCTGCTGCAGCAGCCGACCGCGGATCGCGAGGTTGGCGTAGGCGAAGTCGTCGGTGCGCTCGGCGAGCACCTCGGCGACCCGATCGGCCCACCCGCGGTGGCCGCCGGGGCTCTGCGGCTCGGGGTCGCCAATGCCCTCTGTGAACGAGTCGCCGATCGCCACGTACCGCGACCAGGGGTGAAGCTGAGGCATGGTCCTAGCCTGACAGACCCCGGAGACGACGTGAAGCCTGGCACTCAGCCGTGTGTTGACACCCCCCGAACGGGGGATATCTGCTTCACTGGAGCCGAGCGTTTCCAGAGAGGCGCTCGAACATCGGCAGGGCATCGACCGGATGTCCGCCACGACGAAAGGAGAAACCCATGGGCTTTCTCGGATTCCTGCTTCTCGGCCTGATCGCCGGCGCGATCGCGCGAGCGATCCTGCCCGGCAAGCAGAAGGGCGGCTGGTTCGTCACGCTGCTCATCGGCGTCGTCGGCGCTCTGCTCGGCGGCTGGCTCGGCTCGCTTCTCGGGCTCGGGTCGGTGAACGACTTCTTCAGCATCGGCACCTGGCTGCTCGCCATCGGCGGCTCGCTCCTCGTGCTGCTGCTCTGGGGGCTCGTCTCGCGCAAGCGCTGACCGCCTTCCGCGCACCCACGAGCGCCCCGCGCGCGCACCGCCACCGTCACCGCACGGTGGCAGGATGCTCGCGTGGGGCGTTCGTCATGAGCAAGCAAGACGGCAGCGGTCGGGTCGTCACGGTCGAGCCGACCGACGACACCTCGGCGAGCATCCTGCATATCGACATGGACGCCTTCTTCGCCTCGGTCGAGCTTCTCGCGCGGCCCGAGCTGCGCGGCCGCCCGGTGATCGTCGGGCACCGCGGAGCCCGGTCGGTCGTGACCGCCGCGACCTACGAGGCACGGCGCTTCGGCGTGAACTCGGCCATGCCGATGGCGGTGGCGCTGCGCCGCTGCCCGCAGGCCGTCGTGCTCGAACCTCACTACGAGCACTACCAGGAGGCCTCGGCCCACGTCATGCGCATCCTCGGCGACATCACGCCGCTGGTCGAGCCGCTGAGCATCGACGAGGCCTTCCTCGACGTGCGCGGCGCCCTCGGCCTGTTCGGCCCGCCGTACGCGATCGCCGTCGCGGTGCGCGAGCGGATCCGCGCCGAGACCGGGCTGGTCGCCTCCGTCGGGGCGGCGGCCACCAAGTTCGTCGCCAAGCTCGCCTCGGGGCGCGCCAAGCCCGACGGCCTGCTCGTCGTAGCCGCCGCCGACACGCTGACGTTCCTGCACCCGCAGCCCATCACCGCCCTCTGGGGCGTCGGCGCGTCGTCGGCCGAGCGCCTCGAGCGTCTCGGCCTGCGCACCATCGGCGATGTGGCGGATGCTCCGCTCGACGCGCTCGAGCGCGCACTCGGGCCGGCGAGCGCGCGGCACCTCCACGAGCTCGCGAACGGTCGCGACCCGCGTGCGGTCACCCCCGAGCGGCAGGAGAAGACCATCGGGCACGAGGTCACCTTCGAGCGCGATCTCGCCGACCCCGCCGCGATAGACCGCGAGCTGCTGCGGCTCGCCGAGCGCGTCGCCGAGCGGCTGCGCCGCGGCGGATGGGTCGCCCGCACGATCGCCGTCAAGCTGCGCTTCGGCGACTTCGAGACGATCACCCGCGCGCAGACGCTGGCCGAGCCCACCGACGTCGCCCAGCGCATCGCGCGGGAGGCGCGGGCGCTGTACGCGGCCTCGCCGGTGGTCGGGCGCGGTCTGCGGCTCATCGGCGTGCGCGCCTCCGGGCTGCTGCCGACGGGCACGGTCGCCCGCGGGCTGTGGGACGACGACGAGCCCTGGCGCGAGGCCGAGACGACCATCGACGCGGTGGCCGAGAAGTTCGGGCGCGGCGCCGTGCGGCGGGCATCCCTGCTGCGCGACAGCGCTCCGCGACGCGGCAGCGTGCCCGACGGGTGACGGTCGGGGCTCTCGACTAGCATCGAGGTCTCGTGACCCCGACCTTCCGCCGCGCCCCGCACGTGGGCACCTTCGCCGCGGAGCACCTGTCACCGGCCTATCCCGAGCGGGCCGCGCGCGGCACCGCCGACCGGCTGCGTGCGTGGCAGGCCGAGGCCCTCGACCGCTACTTCGAGACCGAGCCGCGCGACTTCCTGGCCGCGGCGACCCCCGGCGCCGGCAAGACCACCTTCGCCCTCCGGCTCGCCGCCGAGCTGCTGGCCCGGCGCACCGTCGAGCGTGTGATCGTCGTGGCACCCACCGAGCATCTGAAGCGGCAGTGGGCCGACGCCGCGCATCGCGTGGGCATCCGGCTCGATCCGGCGTTCCGCAACGCGGGGCGCGTCATCGGGCGGGCGTTCCACGGCGCCGCCGTCACCTACGCGCAGGTCGCCGCGCAGCCCTTCGTGCATCGCACCCTCGTCGAGCAGGCGACCACGCTCGTCATCCTCGACGAGGTTCACCACGGGGGCGATGCGCTCAGCTGGGGCGACGCGCTGCGCGAGGCGTACTCGGGGGCGACGCGGCGGCTCTCGCTCTCGGGCACGCCCTTCCGCAGCGACACCGCGCCGATCCCGTTCGTTGCGTACGTCGACGAGGGCGACGGCGTGCGCGTCTCGCGCACCGACTACAGCTACGGCTACGGTCGCGCGCTGGAGGACGGGGTCGTGCGGCCCGTGCTCTTCCTCTCGTACGCCGGGCGCATGCGCTGGCGCACGACGAGCGGCGACGAGATGGAGGCCGTGCTCGGGCAGGACGACACCGCCGACATCACCGCCCAGGCCTGGCGCACGGCCCTCGACCCCGGCGGCGAGTGGATGAGCGGCGTGCTGCGCGCCGCCGACACGCGGCTCACCGAGGTGCGGCACGCGATTCCGGATGCGGGCGGCCTCGTCATCGCGACCGACCAGGCGACCGCCCGCGCGTACGCCCAGCTGCTCGCGGGCATCGCCGGCGAGGAGCCGGTCGTGGTGCTGAGCGACGAGGCTGGGGCATCCGAGCGCATCGCCGCCTTCGCCGAATCCGATGCCCGCTGGCTGGTGGCCGTGCGCATGGTCAGCGAGGGCGTCGACGTGCCTCGGCTCGCCGTGGGCGTGTACGCGACGAGCGCCTCGACGCCGCTGTTCTTCGCGCAGGCCGTTGGCCGCTTCGTGCGGGCCCGCCGTCGGGGAGAGACTGCCTCGATCTTCATCCCGAGCGTGCCCGTCATCCAGCGTCTGGCCGGCGAGCTCGAGCGCGAGCGCGACCACGCCCTCGACCGGGTGGGCGACGAGCTGCTCGATGACAGCCTCCTCGAGGCCGCCGACCGCGACGAGAAGGCGAGCGACGACGAGCTCGCCGAGTTCACGTACCGGGCGCTCGAGTCGAGCGCCACCTTCGACAAGGTGCTCTACGACGGCGATGAGTTCGGCGCGCTCGCGCCCATCGGCAGCCTCGAGGAGCTCGACTTCCTGGGCCTGCCGGGCATCCTCGAGCCCGAGCAGGTGCGCGAGGTTCTCAAGGCCCGCCACCAGCGGCAGCAGCGCCGAGCGGCCGAGCGCCCACCCGCCGTCGCCGCGACGGCACCCCAGCCGCTGTACCGCTCGCTGAAAGAGCAGCGCGCCCTGCTCAACAGCCTCGTCGGGCTGCGCGCCAAGCTCACCGGCCAGCCGCACGGGCACATCCACGCCGAGCTGCGGCGCCAGTGCGGGGGGCCCGCGGTCGGGCAGGCCACCGTCGCGCAGCTGCAGGCGCGCATCGACCTGCTGCGCCGCCAGCTGCACAGCGCCTGATGGTCGTCGCCGGGCGGGGGCATGATGGTGGCGTGCGCGATACCCCCTACCTGGCGGTCGACGAGACGCTGCTCGAGAGCAACCTCGCGGCGATGGCCGAGCACGCACGCCAGCACGGTCTCGCTCTGCGTCCGCACGCCAAGACCCACAAGACGCCGGCGATCGCGCGGCGTCAGCTCGCCCACGGCGCGGTCGGGCTGACCGTCGCGACCGTCGGCGAGGCCGAGGTCTTCGCCGACGCCGGGTTCGACGACCTGTTCATCGCGTATCCGGTGTGGGCGGAGGGCCCGCGCGGCCAGCGGCTGCACGACCTGGCGGGGCGGGTGCGGCTGCGCGTCGGCGCCGACTCGGTCGCGGCGGTCGGGATGCTCGCGCGCGCCGCGAGCGGTGGCGAGCATCCAGTGCCGATCGCGGTCATGGTCGAGGTCGACAGCGGGCACCACCGCAGCGGCATCGAGCCCGCCCGAGCGGCGGAGATCGCCGCCGCCGCGCACGAGCAGGGCCTCACGGTCGACGGGGTCTTCACCTTCCCCGGGCATTCCTACGGGCCCGATGAGGCTCGGCGGGCGGCCGGCGACGAAGAAGCGGCACTGCGGGTGGCGCGCGACGCGCTGCTCGCGGTGGGCATCCCGTGCCCGGTCGTCTCGGGCGGATCGACCCCGAGCGCGGGGGAGAGCCGCGGCGACGTGCTCACCGAGCTACGGCCCGGCGTGTACCCGTTCTACGACGCGCAGCAGTGGGAGCTGGGCACGGTCGGCCCCGGTCGCATCGCGCTCACCGCCGTCGCGACGGTCGTGAGCGTGCGCGGCGACCGCGTCGTGGTGGATGCGGGCAGCAAGATCATCGCCGCCGACCGCCCGGGGTACGCGAGCGGGCACGGTCGGCTGCCGCACCACCCCGGGGCCCGCGTCGTCGCCCTCTCGGAGCACCACGCCACGATCGCGTGGCCGGCGAATGCGCCCCTGCCCATGCTCGGCGAACGGGTGCGCATCGCGCCCAACCACGTGTGCACCGCGATCAACCTCGTGGACGAGCTGGTGGTTGAGCGCAGCGGCACCGAGGTCGGCACCTGGGCCGTCGCGGCGCGGGGCCGCAACACCTAGGCACGGCTCGCCCGCCGACCCGCGATGCCGGGGTGGAGGCCGACCTCTCAGAGTGCGCGGCGCAGGGCGACTCGCGCCTGCCCCGGGCCGTCGTAGTCGGGGTACGCGAGCACGCCCTCGATGATCCGCGTGCCGCTGGCCTCGAACCCGAGGGCGGCGTGGAAGGCCTGCGACCCCCGGTTGACGGGGCTCGTGACCGCGTCGACCCAGCGGCAGCCGGCCGCGCGGGCAATCTGGAACAGACGTTCGTAGAGGGCTGCCGCGATTCCCTGCCCGCGGTGCGCGGGGTCGACGCCGACGAAGTGGATGTAGGCGATCTCGGGCTGCGACGACGAGCGGAAGGCGATGAGGAAGGCGACCAGGCTCTCGTCCTGCGGCGCCTCGACGACCTCGCTCCAGGTCGTGAAGTGCTGGAAGAAGAGACGGGGCAGCAGCAGGGAGAGCTCGGGGGCGTTGGGGGTGCCCCACCACTGCCCGACCGCCTCGACGACCCGGAGGTGGTCGGTCTCGCGCAGTGGTCTGGCCCGCAGTCCGGCGGGAAGCGACGATGCAGGTGCAGTCACGGTCGGAGCCTACCGATGTCAGCGGAAGTCGCGGCTGGGCATCGTGACCCGCAGCGGCAGCTGCTCGACCCGGTCGGCGACGATGTTCACGACGCCCTCGGGCGAGCGCTCGAGCATGCCGCGGATGATGAGCGCCCGGCTCTCGCGCACGGTGCGGCGGTAGCGGCCCCACAGCCCCACCGAGCAGATGACGTTGACGAGCCCCGTCTCGTCTTCGAGGTTCAGGAAGGTGAGGCCGCTCGCCGTCGCCGGGCGCTGCCGGTGCGTCACCACCCCCGCCACCTCGACGCGGCGCCCCGGCTCGGTGCGGCGCAGGTCGCGGGCGCTCAGCACGCCGCGCTCGCGCAGGCGCTCGCGCACGAAGCGCACCGGATGATCGCCCGGCGCCATCCCCGTCGACACGAGGTTCGCCACCATCAGCTCGTAGTCGTCGAGGGGCGTGAACAGCGGCGGCTGCACGGCCGTCACCACACCCGGCAGGTACTCGGGGCGGGCCTGCGCCGCGGCCCCCGCCGCCCAGAGCGCCTCGCGGCGCGAGAGACCGAGCACGTCGAAGGCTCCCGCCGTGGCGAGCGCCTCGACCTGCGCGGCCGTGAGCCCGGTGCGGTAGACCAGCTCGGTGAGGTCGCGGTACGGCCCGCCGCGGTCGCGCTCGGCGACGATGCGCTCGGCCACCGCGCGGCCGATTCCCGTCACGCCCGCGAGCCCCTGCCGCACGGCGAGCGCACTGTCGCGCCGGTGGCGGGCGCAGTCGTCGAGGTCGCCGTCGGTCGAGTCGGGGTCGAACGCGGGGACGGGCGGCTGGTGGCGGTGGAGGCACTGCTCGAGGCCGGTGGGGTGCGCGCGGCGAGCATCCGTCGGCAGCGGCTCGAAGGGCGAGGAGACCACCAGATCGAGGCGCTCGAGCCCCGCGTCGACCCCCGAGCGCAGGATGCACGGGGTGCGCACCTCGACGCCGTGCCGCTCGGCATCGGCCGTCAGGGTGGCGGGGGAGTAGAAGCCCATCGGCTGCGCCCGCAGCAGCGCGGCGAGGAAGACCCCGGGGTAGTGCAGCTTGATCCACGAGCTCGCGTAGACCAGCAGGGCGAAGCTGATCGAGTGGCTCTCGGCGAAGCCGAAATTCGCGAAGGCCTGGATGCGGCCGTAGATCTCGTCGGCGAGCTGCCCGGTGATGCCGTTGCTCGCCATGCCCGCGTAGAGGGTCTCGCGCAGCGACTCGATGCGCTCGAGGCCGCGCTTGCTGCCCATGGCGCGGCGCAGCAGGTCGGCGTCGTCGCCCGTGCAGCCGCCGACCGCCATCGCCACCTGCATCAGCTGCTCTTGGAAGATCGGAACGCCGAGGGTGCGCTCGAGCGGCTCGACGAGCTTCGGATGGTCGTAGGTGATCGGCTCGCGGCCGAGCTTGCGCCGCACGAAAGGGTGCACGGCGCCGCCCTGGATCGGCCCCGGGCGCACGAGCGCGATCTGCACGACGAGGTCGTAGAACTTGCGCGGCTGCAGGCGCGGCAGCAGCCCCATCTGCGCGCGGCTCTCGACCTGGAACACGCCGATCGAGTCGGCGCGGCACAGCATGTCGTAGGTCGCCTGCTCCTCCTTCGGCAGGGTCGCGAGCTCCCACTGCTCGCCCAGGTGGTCGCGCATGAGGTCGAACGAGTGCTGCAGGGCGGCGAGCATGCCGAGCCCGAGCAGGTCGAACTTGACGAGGCCCATCCAGGCGCAGTCGTCTTTGTCCCACTGCAGCACGGTGCGCTTCTCCATGCGCGCGTGCTCGATGGGCACGATCTCGCCGACCGGCCGATCGGTGAGCACCATGCCGCCCGAATGGATGCCCAGATGCCGCGGGTAGGTGAGCACCTGCTGCGCGAGCGCGACGACCGGTTCGGGGATGTCGTGGTCGTCGCTCGAGAGCACCGCGCCCCAGCGCTCAACCTGGCGCGACCAAGCATCCTGCTGACCCGTCGAGTAGCCGAGCGCCCGCGCCATGTCGCGCACGGCGTTCTTCGGGCGGTAGGTGATGACGTTCGCCACCTGGGCGGCGTTGCGGCGGCCGTAGCGCTCGTAGACGTACTGGATGACCTCCTCGCGCCGGTCGGCGTCGAAGTCGACGTCGATGTCGGGCTCTTCGTCGCGCAGCGCCGAGAGAAACCGTTCGAAGGGCAGCTTGTAGCCGATCGAGTCGACCGCCGTGATGTCGAGCAGATAGCACACGGCCGAGTTCGCGGCCGACCCCCGGCCCTGGCAGAGGATGCCCCGGGAGCGGGCGAACTGCACGATGTCGTGCACGATCAGGAAGTAGCCGGGGAAGTCTTTGGCCTCGATGACGTCGAGCTCGCGCGCGATGCGGGCGCGCACCGCGTCGTCGGCATCGGGGTACTTGTGGGGCACCGCCCGCCAGACCAGCTCGCGCAGCCAGCTCATCGGCGTGTGGCCCACCGGAACCTCCTGCCGCGGCAGCCGGGGCTTCGCCTGCCGCAGGCTGAAGCCCAGCGCGTCGGCGAGCTCGACGCTGCGCGCCACCGCTCCGGGGTACCGGGCGAACAGCCGCTGCATCTCGGCACCGCTGCGCAAGTGCGCCGTGCCCGCCGCGGGAAGCCAGCCCTCCATGTCGTCGAGGCTGCGGCGGGCGCGCAGGGAGGCGAACGCGGTCGCGAGCGGGTACCGCACCGGTGCCGCGTAGTGCACGGCCCCCGTCGCGACGACCGGCAGCCCGCGCTCGGCGGCGAGGGCGGCGAGCACGTCGTTGTGCACGGTGTCGAGCGGGCGGCCGTGATCGAAGAGCTCGACGACGACGCTGGATGCTCCGAACCGGTCGACGAGGGCGTCGAGCTCGGCTGCCGCCGCGGCGACGTGGGCGCGCGTCGGCCGCGCGCGGGCGACGCCATCCGTCACCGCACCGCCCCACACCGTGCCGTCGGGGCCCAGCCGGCGCGGGTCGCGCCCCTCCAGCGCCGATCGCACGGCGCCCTTGCGGCACCCGGTGAGGATCAGCCAGTGGTCGGCCGCGGTCGCATCGCCGCCCCGCCCGGCGTGCTCGGCGAGCACGTCGAGGTCGTACACCGGGCGGCCCTTCTCGGCGCCGGCGAGCTGCGCCTCGGTGATCGCGGCGGCGAGCCGGTGGTAGCCCTGCTGCCCGCGGGCGAGCACGAGCAGGTGCGTGCCCTCCGGGTCGGCGACGCCCTGCTGGGGGCCGGTGAGGTCGAGCGACAGCTCGGCCCCGAACACGGTCGTCAGACCGTAGGGCTCGGCCGCCTCGGCCATGCGCACGACGCCGTAGAAGCCGTCGTGGTCGGTGAGAGCGAGGCCGTGCAGGCCGAGGCGGGCGGCCTCCTCGAGCAGCTCCTCCGGGCTCGAGGCGCCGTCGAGGAAGCTGAACGACGAGTGGGCGTGCAGCTCGGCGTAGGGCACGACCGTCTCGGGGTCGGGCCGCTCGAGCACGGCGGGCCGGTAGGGCGCGCGCTTCTGCGACCAGGCGGGCGAGTCGCCCGCGTCACCGCCGAGCGGCGGGCTCGAGCCGGGGCGCTGCCCCTCCCGCAGGGTGCGCTCGAACTCGCTCCACGGGATCGGCGGGTTGTGCCAGCCGGCCATCAGTGCGACCCGTCGTGGTCGCGCCGCCGCTCGCCCGACAGCGGTGCCGGCGGCCGGTGCTCAGTCATAGCGCGCCTCCGCCCACCAGCTGCCGCCCTCGAGCACGAGCAGCCAGGCGACCCCGGCGGCGTCGACGACCTGCAGACGGTGCAGGCGGCGGCGCCGGATGCTCCACCACTGCTCGTCGAGCGGCCACGGCCCCGCCCACGAGCGGATCGGCCGCGCCGCCCCACCCGCGCCGGGGGCGAAGGCGGCGGGCGCGGCCGACAGGCGCATCCGCTCATCGATGCCGATCGCGGCACCTTCTCCGTCCACGACGCTCACCGGATGCCTCGTCGGGAATACGGTGCTCGGCGCCGGCTGCGGCAGCGCCCCGGGCCATGGTCGCTCGAGGGGCCGCGTGCCCGCCGCGCGATCGCCCCAGGGCACGAGCAGGGCACGGTCGGCGAGCGTGCGCCCGCCGGTGCGGCGCGGGGTGAGCACGGCCTCGTGGCCGAGCATGCTCTGCACGCGCGAGAGCGCGTGGTGCACGCGCTCGTCGGGCGGCCCGCCCCAGAGTCCCGGCTCGTGGTGGGCGAGATCGTCGACGCTCTCGGGCGCGATGCGCACGCGCGTGACGGCCGCCCGCAGCCCGGGCCCGCGGTCGGCATCAGAACGGGCGCCCATCGTGCGCGTCTCACCGCTGAGCTGCCACCGCACGCGGTCGACGATCTCGCTCGCGCGGAACGAGCGCGGGTGCAGCCAGGCGCGGTCGCTCTCGATGCCGTGCTCGTCGCGCACGACGATGCGGATCGCGGTCGCGACGAGCAGCCGCGCGGTGAGCGCCTCGACGAGCTCGTCGGCGAGCTGCCGCACGGCGAAGGCCACCTGGTCGACGCGGTCGAGCGGCGGCTCGAGCTCGAGCACCCGCTCGAGGTCGGGCGGGGGAGTGCGCGGCACGATCGGGGTCGCGTCGGCGGCGCCCGCGAGCGCGTGACGGTGAGCGCCCGCGGCCCCGAAGCGCTCGCGCACGGCGGCGGCGGGCAGCGCGGCGAAGTCGCCGAGCGTGCGCACCCCGAGCCGGCCGAGCAGCGTCGCGAGCCCGGGATCGCCGAGCGTGCTGACCGAGAAGGGTGCGAGGAAGGGCCCGGATGCGGCGGCCGGCACGATGCGCAGCCCCTGCTCGGCAGCGGTGGTGGCCGCGGTGCGCGCCGCGAGCTCGGCTGCGAAGGGCCCATCGGCGATGCCGATGCGCACGTCGTCGGCCTCGGGCGCGAGGGCGCCCCGCAGCGCGAGCGCGGCGGCCTTCTCGCCGCCGTAGTACCGGGCGGGGCCGCGGGCGGCGAGGGCGATCAGCCCCGGCCGCACGACCTGCACCCCGGCGACGAGCCCTTCGACGATGTCGATGAGGGGCGCGAAGAGGCGGTGATCGCGGCCCTCGTCGAACGGCACGATCTGCAGTGCCGGGCACAGCGATTGGGCTTCGCGCCGGCGCTGCCCCGCGCGCACCCCTTCTGCACGGGCAGCAGCTGAGCAGGCGATGACACGGTTGGCGCTGATCACGGCCAGGGCCGCCCCTGCGGGGGCCAGGCCCTCGCGCACCGCCGCGGTGACGGGCCAGTCGGGAAGCCAGAGTACGAGGGTGCGCTGCATCAGCCCACGCGCCTCACGGTGGCGGTCTCGACCCCCTGCCACCGATCGCGAGCGCGGTCAGCCGCGGCGCCCCGATCGAGGCGGCGGATGCCCAGCTCGGCATCGGGCAGCAGCAGCCGCCCGCTGCGGGGCCGACCGCCCTGCTTGGTGGTCACCGTGAGGGTGACCTCGCGCTCGCTCAGCAGGCCGTGACCCTCGCCGAGTCCGGCCCAGCGACTCTCGGTGACGCTGATCATGGCCTCGGCCTGCGGCCAGGGGCCGAGCACGAGCAGGGTCGCGCCGCGCTCGCGCAGCCGACCCGCGAGCTTCGCGACGGCGGCATCGCTCGCCGCACGGCCGGGCCGCACGACGACCACGCCGACCGCGTCGGCGATGGCCGCGGCGACCGTGAGCCAGGCATCGCCCGGGTGCGGCACGAGCACGAGCCGGTCGAGATCGATGCCCATTCCCTCGGCGGCCTCGACCCCGAACTCGGGCATGCCGATGACGGCGCACCACGAGCCCGCCTGCGAGGGCCCGACGAGCAGGGCCATGACGAGCGCGCTCGAGGGGCTGAGGGCGTAGACGGCACCCTCGCGCAGGCCGCCGCCGGGCAGCAGGTCGGCGATGGCCTCGTGGGTGGGCATGAGCCGGGTGTCGAGCCGGGTGCGCTGCAGGGCGTCGATGCGGGCCTGCAGCTCGTGCACGGTCTCGAGCGCCTCGATGCGCGCGCTGCGGGAGTCGACAGCGGGGTCGACAACGGGGGAGAGCGCGAGGGCGGGCACCTCTCCATGATCGAACATACGTTCGAATATGGCAACCTGCACCGACATTCGCCCGGCGTGTCGCATCTCCACAATTCAGGAGATCGGGACGGCGCACAGCCTCGACACGCCCCGCAGCCCGAGCACCGGGCGCACAGGCGCCAGCGGCTCCTGAATTGTGGAGGTCAGCGGAGCTCGGCGACCCGCCGCCGCAGGAACACCGCACCCGCGGCGTCGTGCACGAGGTCGCCCTCGACCACCACGTCGTAGGGCCGGTCGAGCATGCCGTCTCCAGGGCGCACGTCCAGGTGCGCCACCGGGATGCCCCGCCGATGCACCTCGTCGGCCATGCGGTAATCCGAGCGCGAGTCGCCGGCCGACCACCAGCGCTCGGCCGTGACCCCGCGGGCCGCGAACCAGTCGAGCGCCCGGGCCGCCCCGCGATCCTTGTCGAGCAGCACCGACTCGACATCGGTCGAGATGATCGTCGAGTCGCGCCGGAAGCCGGGCCCGACCGCGAGCGACACCAGCAAGGCATCCACCTCGGCGTCGAAGCGCCGCTGGGCCTGCTGGTACGCGGCGGGCTCGACGTCGGTGCGGGCCTCGAGCGAGATCATGACGTGCTTGGCCTCGTCGACGAACATCGTGTCGGCGTAGCGCTCACGCGCGAGCCCTTCGACGGCGGCGCGCACCGCATCCGGAACCGCGACGGCGCGGTCGATCTCGAGCGCGCCGAGCCCCTGCGGGGTCACCGGCGCCCAGCAGCCGCCCTTCTCGAAGACGCCGAAGACGGAGGCCTCCGCATCCAGCCCGCCGGCCACGAGAGGCGCGACGACCTGCTCGCGCATGAAGGCGTCGCTGCGGCCGGTGATGAAGGCGATCGGGATGCCCGCTGCCGCGAGGGTCAGCAGGTCGCGCACGATCGAGTCGATCGCGATGCGGCGCTCGATCGGGCTCGCGATGGGGCCGTCGACGTCGAGCAGCAGTCCGAAGGGTGCGACCCGCATGTCAGAGCACCCGATCGGTATCGACGCCGAGCTGCCGCAGCACCTCGGCCGAGAAGCTCGCCGTGCCGATGGCGAGCACCACGGGGGCCGCGCGCAGCAGGGAGGGCAGCTCGGCGGCCGTCGCCCACTCGCCGTGCCACTCCGAGGGCTCGGGGTAGTGCAGGTGCACGCGCTCGAGGGCGACGAACACGACCCGGCCCCGCAGTCGCCCGGCGACCTCCTGGAACCCCGCGAGATCCTTCGTGCGCGGCACCGAGACGAGCGTCAGCGGCGGGGGAGCGCCGGTCTCGCGCTCCACATGGGCGAGGGCGTTCTCGAATCCATCGCGGCTGATCGCCGAGTCGACGAAGACGGTCGTGCGCGAGCCCGGGTCGCCCACCTCGTGCCGCGAGAGGCGACCGGGGTACGACACGCGGGCACCCGCCGCTCGCAGCTGCTCGGGGGTGACGTCGGTGCGACCCATCCCGGCCAGGAGCCGGCGCGCGGCGAGCATGCCGTGGGCGGCATTCATTCCCCCGAGGCCGGGTCCGACCGCCTCCGCGTAAGGAGCGCGGGCTGCGGCATCGACCCGGATGCGCTCGGCGCCGACCGACTCGGCGTGGGCGCGGATGACCGCCTCGGCCTCCTCGCTCTGCGCGAGGTGCGTGATGAACTGCGCGCCGGGCCGGGCCGCCCCCACCTTGTCGCCGGCGATCTCTCCGATCGTGCCGCCCAGCAGGTCGGTGTGCTCGAGAAACACCTCGGCCATCGCGAGCCCGGTGACCCCGACACGGCCGAGGTCGTCGCGTCGCCCGCCGATGCCCGCCTCGAGCACGAGAGCCTCGCAGCCCACCGCGGCGAAGTGCGCGAGCCCCGCGGCGAGGAAGAACCCGCTCGGCCCGAGGTAGCCGGCCGTCGGCGGCGGCAGGGTGCGGAGCGCGGCATCGACCCGCTCGAGCAGGGCGGCGTACGTCTCGATCGGCAGCACCGCGCCGTCGACCCGCACCCGGTCGCGGTTGGTGACGAGACCCGGGCTGAAGACCGTTCCCACCCGCAGCCCCGCCTCCACCAGCAGGGCCGAGGCGAACGCGACCGTCGTTCCCTTGCCCTTCGAGCCGACGACGCCGAGGGCCGGGGCGGGATGCTCAAGGTCGACGCCGAGCGCGGCGCAGAGCATCCCGAAGCGGCGCGGATCAGCACGCTGCCCCGCAGGCCGCGCGCTCCACTCCCGAAACGCCGTGCGCGACTCCAGGGCGTCGAGATCAGCCGCCGCGGGCATGATGTCCCCATGACCCGTCACTGGAATCGCCGCGCCATCGTGTTCCTCATCCTCGCGATCGCCGGCCTCATCGGCACCTGGAGCTACAACATCATCGCCATCATCGAGCAGCGCGACTTCTTCGGTGACTGGTTCGGCAGCGGCCCGGCCGTCGGCTCGCTCACGATGGACCTGCTCATCATGGCAGTCGCCGCGTGCGCGTTCATCGTCATCGAGGGGCGCCGCCTCGGCATGCGCCACCTGTGGGCCTACATCGTCTTCGCGGGCCTCACGGCGATCGCGTTCACGTTCCCGCTGTTCCTGGCCAACCGCGAGCGCCACCTGCAGCGGCGAGCGGCCGAGAACGTCGACGCCACGGCGTGAGTCGAGCACCGCGCCCACAATGCAGAACGGCCCCGGAGAGGACTCCGGGGCCGTTCTGACCAGCGTGCGCGAGGGGGGACTTGAACCCCCACGCCCTATACGGGCACTAGCACCTCAAGCTAGCGCGTCTGCCAATTCCGCCACCCGCGCTGGTCTGGTCACGAGCGCCGAGGCGGCGCGACCGGAGACGACATTAGCACGAATGAGAACGCGCCTGCCGCGCCCGGTAGCGTGGACGGCATGGCCCAGGATGCGGAGCGCGAGCACCCCGACGGCGCGACCCTCAGCCGCACCGCCCGCATCGCCCGCGACCTGATCCGGTTCGACACGACGAACTACGGCGAGGGCCGCAGCGACGGCGAGACCGAGGCCGCCCAGTACGTCGAGGCCGAGCTGCGGGCCCTCGGGCTCGACCCGGTGCTGATCGACGCCGCCCCGGGGCGCACGAGCGTCGTCGCGCGCGTCGCGGGGCGGTACGAGCATCCCGTCGATCGTTCGCGCGGCGAGCGCCCGGCGCTCGTCGTGCACGGCCACCTCGATGTCGTGCCGGCCGACCCCGAGAACTGGAGCGTCGATCCGTTCGGCGGTGTCATCCGCGACGGGCTGCTGTGGGGGCGCGGCGCGGTCGACATGAAGAACATGGACGCGATGATCCTGACCGCGCTGGGCGAGGTGATCGCGAACGGCGGGCCCAACCGCGATCTCGTGGTCGCGTTCTTCTCCGACGAGGAGAACGGGGGAGTGTTCGGGTCGCATCACCTCGTGACCGAGCATCCGGCGCTCTTCGCGGGCGCCACCGAGGCGATCAGCGAGGTCGGCGGGTACTCGGTGGAGGTCGGCGGACGCCGCGCCTACCTGCTGCAAACCGGCGAGAAGGCCCTGGTGTGGATCAAGCTGGTGGCTCGCGGCACGGCCGCGCACGGCTCGCGCGTCATCGCCAACAACGCGGTCACGAAGCTCGCCGAGGCGATCGTCGCCCTCGGGCGGCAGCAGTGGCCGCTGCACCTCACCGACACGACCCGGCAACTGCTCGGCGAGCTCGCGCGCCTGCTGGATGCTGATGCCGAGCAGATCGGCCCCGACGAACTGCTGCTGCGCTCGGGCACGGCGGCGGGATTCCTCACCGCGACGATCCGCACGACGAGCAACCCGACGCTGCTGCAGGCGGGCTACAAGCACAACGTGATTCCCGACCGCGCTGAGGCGCTCATCGACATCCGCACGCTGCCGGGGGAGGAAGACACCGTGCTCGCCGAGGTGCAGCGCCTCGTCGGCGACGACATCGAGGTCGTCGTCATGCACCGCGACCTCGGGCTCGAGAACCCGTTCAGTGGAGCCCTCGTCGACGAGATGGTCGCGACGCTGCAGCGCCACGACCCCGGCGCCGAGGTGCTGCCCTACCTGCTGAGCGGCGGCACCGACAACAAGGCGCTGAGCCTGCTCGGCATCACGGGCTATGGCTTCGCCCCGCTGAAGCTCACGCCCGACCTCGACTTCCCGGCGATGTTCCACGGGGTCGACGAGCGGGTGCCGCTCGCCGCGCTCGACTTCGGGCACGCCGCCCTCACCGACCTGCTCCACCGCTACTAGAACGGCGCCCCGTGTCTCTGCTCGAAGCGATCATCCTCGGCCTCATCCAGGGGCTCACCGAGTTCCTGCCCATCTCGTCGAGCGCCCATCTGCGCATCGCGGGCGAGTTCCTGCCGAGCGCCACCGACCCGGGGGCGACGTTCACCGCCATCACGCAGCTCGGCACCGAGCTGGCGGTGCTGCTCTACTTCTGGAAGGACATCACCCGGATCATCGGCACGTGGTTCCGATCGTTCGGGCCGCGGTCGGGCTCGCACGCCGAGGGCGGCGAGCGGGGCGTGCCGCGCAACGACCCCGACGTGCGCATGGGATGGCTCATCATCATCGGCACGCTGCCGATCGTCATCGTGGGCTTCCTCGCGCAGGAGTACATCCGCGAGACCTTCCGCTCGCTCTGGCTCGTCGCGATCGTGCTCATCGTCTTCGGCCTGCTGCTCGGCCTCGCCGACTGGCTCGGGCGTCGCACGCGCGAGCTGACCGACCTCACCTACCCGCACGGGCTCGCCTATGGACTCGCGCAGACCCTCGCGCTCATCCCGGGCGTCTCGCGCTCCGGTGCGACGACGACGATGGGTCTCGCGCTCGGCTACACCCGTCCGGCCGCGGCCCGCTACGCCTTCCTGCTCGCCGTTCCGGCGGTCTTCGGCAGCGGTCTGTACGAGCTCGTCACGGCGATCCGCGAGCCCGGCTCGAGCCCGTTCGGCTGGGTCGAGATCGCGGCGGCGACGGTCGTCGCCTTCGGCGTCGGCCTCGCGGTCATCGCCGGGCTCATGGCCTACATCTCGAAGCGCTCGTTCCTGCCCTTCGTGATCTACCGCCTGCTGCTCGGCGGCACCCTCATCGTGCTGCTCTCGACGGGCGTGCTCGACCCGCTGTAGCCCTGCCTGGGCTCCGCAGTGCGGAGACTCGGATCGTCCGTGGTCAGCCGGCGCCGGGCCCCTCGGCCGGCGGTTCGTCGTCGCGCTTGCGCAGGTAGCGCTCGAACTCCTGCGCGATCGCCTCGCCGCTCGCCTCGGGCGCCTCGACAGCGTCGCGCGCGCGCTCGAGCTGCTCGATGTACGAGCGCATCTCGTCGTCGTCGGCGGCGAGGGCGTCGATGCCCTCCTCCCACTCGCGCGCCTCGTCGAGCAGCTCGCCGCGCGGAATCACGACGTCGACGAGCTCTTCGAGCTTGTCGAGCAGCGCGAGCGTCGCCTTGGGCGAGGGTGCGTTGTGCACGTAGTGCGGTACGGATGCCCACAACGAGATCGTCGGAATCCCGACCTCTTCCGCCATCGTCGCGATCACGCTCAAGATGCCCACGGGCCCCTCGTAACTGCTGCGCTCGACCTCGAGCTCTTCGCGCACCTGCGGATTCTCGCTCGACACGTGCACGGCGATCGGTCGGGTGTGCGGCACGTCGGCCAGCAGCGCGCCGAGCAGGATGACGCCCGTGATGTCGGCGGCGAGCGCCTGATCGATGGTCTCAGTAGCGAAGGTGCGCCATCCCCGGGACGGCTCGGAGCCGAGGAGCAGGTAGATGTTCTCGTGGTTGGCGCCGGAGACGTCGAGGCCGGCGTCGGGCTCGACGGAGGGGGTGCTCGAGCGGGGCATCCCGTCATCACCGACCGGGCCGTAGAGGGTGACCCCGGGCCAGCGCAGTCGTCGCCGACCCTCGTCGTCGAACTCGACGTGCGGCCGGATCAGCTGGAAGTCGTAGTAGTCCTCCGGGTCGATGTCGGCGATCGGCTCGACGTCGAGCACGTCCTTGAGGGCCCGCACGGCGCCGCTCGCGGCCTCACCGGCGTCGTTCCAGCCCTCGAACGCGACCACCAGCAGGCGGCCGCTGCGGAACAGATCGCTCGTCGTCACCCGGTCATCCCTCCGACCCCGCCGGTTCGGTGCGCGGGGTCGCCCCAGGATAGAACGCAACTAGACTCGCTCGTCGTGACCGCTCCGACCCCCGCCGCCGTTCTCTGGGACATGGACGGCACGATCGTCGACACCGAGCCGTACTGGATGCGTGCCGAGACCGAGCTCGTCTCCGAGCACGGCGGCACCTGGACCCACGAGCAGGGCATGCAGCTGGTCGGCTCGGGTCTCGTTCAGTCGGCCATGATCCTGCAGGAGGCGGGAGTCGCTCTGAGCGTCGACGAGATCATCGGCACGCTCACCGATCGCGTCATGGAGCAGGTGGCCGTCGAGCTGCCCTGGCGACCGGGGGCGCGCGAGCTCATCGGCGAGCTGCGGGCGGCGGGCATCCCGATCGCGCTCGTCACCATGTCGATCCGTCGCATGGCACTGCAGGTGGCGGCCGCCGTCGGCGACGGCGCCTTCGACGTCGTGATCGCCGGCGACGACGTCGAGCACCCCAAGCCCCACTCGCAGCCCTACCTGCTCGCCGCCGAGCGGCTCGGCGTGCCGATCGGCGACTGCATCGCGCTGGAGGACAGCCAGTTCGGGCTGACCTCGGCGATCGCGTCGGGCGCCGCGGCGATCGGCGTGCCGCTGCACCTGCCGCTTCCGGAGGGCCCGACGCACGAGCTGTGGCCGACCCTGGAGGGCCGCAGCATCACCGACCTGAGCGCGGCCCTCGAGCGCCACCATCACCGAGCCACAGGAGTCACCTCATGACCCGCCGCCGCCAGACCGGCCCCTTCGTCGAGGGCGACCAGGTGCAGCTGACCGACCCGAAGGGGCGGCTCAACACGATCACGCTCGAGCCGGGCAAGGCCTTCCACAGCCACCGCGGCGTGCTCGAGCACGAGCGGCTCATCGGCCTGCCCGACGGCAGCGTCGTCGAGAACTCGCAGGGTGTCTCCTACCTCGCGCTGCGCCCACTGCTGACCGACTTCGTCATGTCGATGCCCCGCGGCGCCGCCATCATCTACCCGAAGGATGCCGCGCAGATCCTCGCCCAGGCCGACATCTTCCCCGGCGCGCGCGTGATCGAGGCCGGCGTCGGTTCGGGGGCCCTCAGCATGTGGCTGCTGCGCGCGATCGGCGAGACCGGCCACCTGTTCTCGTTCGAGCGCCGCGAGGAGTTCGCGCAGATCGCCGAGGGCAACGTCAGCGCCTACGTCGGCGCGCGGCCCGAGAACTGGACGATCACGCTCGGTGACCTGCAGGATGCGCTGCCCGAGGTGGTCCCCGCCGGCACCGCCGACCGCGCCGTGCTCGACATGCTCGCGCCCTGGGAGTGCCTCGACGCCGTCGCCGAGGCGCTCACGCCCGGGGGAGTGCTGCTCGTGTACGTCGCCACGGCCACGCAGCTGTCGCGGGTGGCGGAGGCCATCCGTCTGACCGAGACCTTCACCGAGCCGCTGTCGTCGGAGACGATGGTGCGCGGCTGGAACGTCGACGGGCTCTCGGTGCGTCCCGACCACCGGATGGTCGCGCACACCGGCTTCCTGCTCACCGCACGTCGGCTCGCTGACGGCGCTGGGCGCTTCATCAAGGCCAAGCGCGGCTCGAAGACCGAGTACGGCGACGAGGACGTCGAGCTCTGGACCCCGGGCGCGGTCGGCGACCGCCTGGCGAGCGCGAAGCGGCTGCGCAAAGCCGCCCGCGAGGCGCAGTCGCTGGCCGAGAAGTCGGCGCGGCGACCGTTAGGCTGAGAGACGTGATCGCGACCCCCCGGCGCTCCGCGCGCACCACCTCCGCCCTCGTCCTCTCGACCGCCCTCCTCGGCTCGCTCGTGGCATGCTCGACGCCTGGCGCGGCCGGCGCCTGCACGCCCGTCGTGCCCACCGGCGAGTCGGCCGGCTACGTCGAGGCCACGGGGTCGTTCGGTTCGCAGCCGGAGGTCGAGTTCCCGACGCCGCTGCAGACCGACGGCGCGCAGCAGGCCGTGATCGACGCGGGCGAGGGCGACCCGATCGCCCGCGGCCAGATCGTCGACTTCCAGGTGAGCCTCTTCAACGGCGAGAACGGCGAGCTGATCACCGCGAGCGCCTACGACGACGAGGAGGCTCCGCTGCGCCGCACCGCGGGCGCCGAGCTCGACCTGCTGGCGGAGGCCGTGCAATGCGCCCAGGTGGGCTCGCGCATCGCCGTGACCGGCACGATCGCCGACGTGTTCGGCGCCGACACGCTCGACCCCTCGCTGGGGCTCGGCAACGATGACGCCGTCGTCATGGTGCTCGACGTGCAGGCCGCCTACCTCGGTCGGGCGACCGGCATCCCGCAGCTGGGGGCCTCGGGCATCCCGGCGGTCGTCACGACCCCCGACGGCATCCCCGGCGTGACGATCCCCAACGAGGAGCCGCCGACCGAGCTGCGCTCGCACACCCTCGTGCTCGGGCAGGGCCCGGCCATCGAGGAGGGCGACCGCGCGGTCGTACACTACACGGGCCTGCTCTGGAGCACCCGCACCGTCTTCGACTCGAGCTGGGATCGCGGCGCCCCCGCGACGCTGACGATCACGAGCTTCGACAACGACCCCAACGGCGTCGTTCCCGGTCTGGCCGAGGGTCTCGTCGGCCGCACGGTCGGCTCGCAGGTGATCGTCGTGATCCCGCCCGAGCTCGGCTACCCGACCGGGCAGGCCCCGGCGACCATCCCCGACGGCTCGACGATGGTGTTCGTCGTCGACATCCTCGGGATCGAGGACTAGGTCGACCGGTGGCGGACTCTCCGCGCAAGGTCCCGGTCGAGGAGCGCCTGTTCAGCCTCGTGCTCGCCCTCCTGGCGACCGAGCAGGGCCTGACGAAGGCCGAGATCCTCTCGACGGTCACGGGCTACGCCCACCGCTACGCCGACCGCGGCGACCGCGCCAACCTCGAGCGGCAGTTCGAGCGCGACAAGGAGGAGCTGCGCGACCTCGGTGTTCCGCTCGAGACCCTCGATGCGCCGGGGGCCGATGGCGACACCAAGCTGCAGCGGTACCGCATCCCGCCCGACCGCTACCAGCTTCCCGACGACATCGCCTTCTCGCCGGAGGAGTACGCGCTGCTGCGCCTCGCGGGTCAGGTCTGGCGAGAGGGGTCGCTCTCGGCCGACGCGCGCCGCGCGCTGACCAAGCTGCAGGCGCTCGGCGTGCGCATCGATGACACGGTCATCGGCTTCGCCCCGAGCATCCGAACGCGGGATGCCGCCCACGAGCCCCTGCAAGCGGCCATCGATCGCGGCCAGCAGGTGACGTTCCCCTATCTCAAGCCCGGCCTCGACGCTGCGGAGCAGCGGGTGGTGTCGCCGCTCGCGCTCGTGTTCCACGAGGGCCGCTGGCACCTCCACGCCCACGACGACGGCGTCGACGCCCCGCGCACCTTCCTGCTGCGTCGCATCGTGGGCCCGGTCGCCCTGACGGGCGGCGTGGCCTCGCGGCGCACTGATGCCGAGGTGACGGTGCGCGTGCTCGACGAGCTGGCGCGCGTGTGGCAGCAGACGACCGCGACCGTGCGGGTGCGACCCGGCAGCGAGGCCGACGTCGTGCTGCGCAATCGGCGCGGCACCGAGGAGGTCGAGGGCGGGCTGCTCGTGCACACGACCGACCTCGACATCCTCGCCGACGAGCTGGCGGCCTTCGGGGCCGATGTCGTCGTCATCGCGCCGACGGCGCTGCGCGACGCGGTGCTGGCCCGCTGGCAGCGGGTGGTGACCGCCCATGGCTGAGCGCGCCGCCCCGCTCGGGGCGCCCGACAAGCTCGCGTTCCTGCTCGCTCTCGTGCCGTACCTCATCGATCAGGTGCGCGTGACGGTCACCGAGGCCGCCGAGCACTTCGGCATCACGCCCGCGAAGATGCGCTCGGCCGTGACCCTCATCGCGATGAGCGGCACGCCCGGCGCCGACGGCACCTACACGCACGAGACGCTCTTCGACATCGACTGGGACGACTTCGAGCAGCGCGACGTCATCCGCTTCCGCGCCGCGCCGATGGAGGAGCGCCCGCGCTTCTCCGCTCGCGAAGCCGCGGCGTTGCTGGCGGGGCTGCAGCGGGTGGCGGCGCTGCCCGCGTTCGCGGCTCGCGTCGACATCGTCGAGCTCATGACCAAGCTCGCGCGCGGGGCGAGCGACGCTCCGGCGGCTCTCGCGGTGCGGCCCGGCGAGCGGGCCGGGGTGCACACGACGCTCGTCGACGCGGTCGCCGCGGGGCGCCGGGTGCGCATCGACTACGTGTCGACCCGGGGCGAGCGCCAGGTGCGCGACGTCGACCCGATCCGCGTCGAGGGTGTCGACGACGCCTGGTACCTGCGGGGGTGGTGCCTCACGCGGGACGCCGAGCGCACCTTCCTGCTCGATCGCGTCGCGAGCGTCGAGGTGCTCGGTGCGGCCGACACGCACACGACCGAGGCCCCGACCGACGCGCTGTTCCAGGGCGATGCCGACGATGAGACGGTCGTGCTCGCCCTTCCGGCGACGGCTCTGCCGCTGCTGGCCGACTATCGCGGCCCCGACGATCCCGTGCGCATCGACGGCGACCGCGCCATCGTGACCCTGCGCATCGCGCACCCCGGCATCCTGGGACGGGTGGCCGCGCGGGTCGCCGGCGCGGTCGAGATCCTCGAGCCGCCGACCGCCCGTGCCGCCGTTCTGGAGTGGGCGCAGCGGGCGATCGCCGCGCAGGAGGCGCAGGAGACTCCGAGCACCGACCGCTAGACTTCCGGCACTGCATCCCGTGACGGAAGGACGATCGATGCCCGCGAACCTCGGAGGCTGGACCGGCCTCATCCTGCTCCTCGTGGTGATCCTCCTGTTCGCCGCACCGAAGCTGCCGCAGCTCGCCCGCAGCCTCGGCCAGTCGATGACGATCTTCAAGAAGGAGATCAAGAACAAGGGTGAGGATGCCCCCGCCGAGTCGAGCGCCGAGCCGGGCTCGACGCCCAAGGCCGAGGGCACCGACTCCTCCACCTCGAAGTAGCCCGTGGCCGGCCGCGCCCCGCGGCCCCGGAATCCCGAGGGCCGCATGACCCTCGGGCAGCACCTCGTCGAGCTGCGCAAGCGCATCTCGATCTCCGCGCTCGCGATCGTGCTGTTCTCGATCCCGGCCTGGTGGGCTGTCGACTGGGTCTGGGCTGCCCTGAGCGCCCCCGTTCTCGCGGTCGCCGAAGAACAAGACCGCGACGCGACGCTCGCGTACACCACCATCGGCGAGGCCTTCGACACCCGCCTGCTGATCATGTTCCTGATCGGCATCGTCGCGTCGTCGCCGATCTGGCTCTATCAGCTGTGGGCCTTCATCGTTCCCGCGCTGCACAAGCGCGAGAAGCGCTTCGCGATCGGATTCATCGCCGCCGCGGTGCCGCTCTTCGTCGGGGGCTGCCTCGCGGCCTGGTTCGTCTTCCCGAACATCGTGATCCTGCTCACGAGCTTCGCGTTCGGCGAGTCGGCGACGCTCCTCAGCGCACGCATCTACCTCGACTTCGCCATCAAGTTCATCCTCGCGATCGGGGTCGGGTTCCTGTTCCCGGTCGTGCTCGTGGCGCTCAACCTGGCGCGCGTGATCACGGGAGCGGGCATCCTCAAGGCCTGGCGCTGGGCCATCCTCGGCGTGACGGCCTTCACCGCCATCGCGACCCCGGCCGCCGACGTGCTGTCGATGGTCATGCTCGCGATCCCGATGATCGGGCTCTACTTCGCGGCGGCGGCGATCGCGGTGCTCAACGACAAGCGGGTCGCCAAGCGCGAGGCGGCGATGAACGCCGAGTACGGCATCCGCGTCGATGACTGACCGGGCGGGGGAGCGGGCGGCGTCGGAGGCGGGGCCCAGCCACGCCGAGCGCTACGCCGCGCAGCGCGCTCTGCAGCGGCTTCCGCGGCTGCGGGCGTTCCGCGACACCCTCAGCATCGAGCTCGACCCGTTCCAGCAGGCGGCGTGCGCGGCGCTCGAGCAGGGGCGCAGCGTTCTCGTGGCGGCACCGACGGGCGCGGGCAAGACGATCGTCGCCGAGTTCGCGGTCTTCCTGGCGATGTTCGAGCCGACCGCGAAGATCTTCTACACCGCGCCGATGAAGGCGCTCAGCAACCAGAAGTACTCCGAGCTGGTGGCCCAGTACGGGCCGAGCGAGGTCGGCCTGCTCACGGGCGACACCAATATCAACGCCCGCGCGCGCATCGTGGTGATGACCACCGAGGTGCTGCGCAACATGCTCTACGCCGACAGCGACCTGCTCACCGACCTCGCATACGTCGTGATGGACGAGGTGCACTACCTCGCCGACCGCTTCCGCGGTGCGGTGTGGGAGGAGGTGATCATCCATCTGCCCGAGCACGTGCGGCTCATCTCGCTGAGCGCCACGGTCTCGAACGCCGAGGAGTTCGGCGACTGGCTGCAGGCCGTGCGCGGCGACACCGACGTGATCGTCAGCGAGACCCGCCCCGTGCCGCTCGAGCAGCACGTGCTCGTGCGTTCGAAGCTCGTCGACCTGTTCGACTCCTCCGGCAAGGCCGCGACCAACCGCGTCAACCCCGAGCTCGTGCAGCTCGCGCGCGCCGGTGGCCACACGCCGCACAAGGGGCGACAGCACCACCCGCGCCGCTGGGAGAAGCGGGCGGGGTTCGAGCAGCGCGCCGACCGCGCCGAGATCGTCGGGATGCTCGGGGCCCGCAATCTTCTGCCCGCGATCTTCTTCATCTTCAGCCGGGCCGGGTGCGACCAGGCGGTGCGCCAGCTCGTGCGGGCGGGGGTGCGGCTGACGGATGCGGCAGAGCGCGAGGAGATCCGGCAGATCGTCGAGGAGCGCTGCCGCACGCTGCGCGACGACGATCTCGCGGTGCTCGGCTACTGGGAGTGGCTCGACGGTCTGCAGCGCGGCGTCGCGGCGCACCACGCCGGCCTGCTGCCCGCCTTCAAGGAGGTCGTGGAGGAGCTCTTCCAGAAGAAGCTGCTGCGCGTCGTCTTCGCGACCGAGACGCTCGCCCTCGGCATCAACATGCCGGCGCGCACCGTCGTGCTCGAGAAGCTCGAGAAGTTCAACGGCGAGGCGCGGGTGCCGATCACGCCGGGGGAGTACACCCAGCTGACGGGTCGCGCCGGCCGGCGCGGCATCGACGTGGAGGGCCACTCGGTCATCCAGTGGACGCCCGGCCTCGACCCGCAGGCCGTCGCATCGCTCGCCTCGCGGCGCACCTACCCGCTCAATTCGAGCTTCCGGCCGACCTACAACATGGCGGTCAACCTGATCGAGCAGTTCGGGCGGCAGCGCACGCGTGAGGTGCTCGAGTCGAGCTTCGCGCAGTTCCAGGCCGACCGGGCCGTCGTCGACCTCGCCCGCACGGTGCGCAAGAACCAGGAGGCCCTCGAGGGCTACGCGCGGGCGATGACGTGCCACCTCGGCGACTACACCGAGTACGCCGCACTGCGCCGCGAGCTCAGCGACCTCGAGCGGGGCACGAAGCGCGCTGGTGAGCCGGGGGAGAAGGCCGACAAGCTGCGGCGGCAGAAACAGCTCGAGGGGCTGCGCTCGCGCATGCGCAAGCATCCCTGCCACGGGTGCGCCGACCGCGAGGCGCACGCACGCTGGGCCGAGCGCTGGTGGCGGCTCAAGCGCGAGACCGACAAGGTCAGCCGCCAGATCACCGGCCGCACCGGAGCGGTCGCGGCGGTGTTCGACCGCATCACCGAGATCCTGACGACGCTCGACTACCTGCGCACCGACGAGCACGGCCGGCTCGGCCTCACCCCGGAGGGTCGGGCTCTGCGCCGCATCTACGGCGAGCGCGACCTGCTGGTGGCCGAGAGCCTGCGGCAGGGGCTCTGGAATGATCTCGACGCCCCGGGACTCGCCGCGATGGCGAGCGCGATCGTCTACGAGGCCCGCCGCGATGACGGGCAGGCCCCCGAATACGCCCTGCCCCGCGGGGCGTTCCGGCCCGCGCTCGAGCGCACGCAGGAGCTCTGGGCCCGCCTCGACGATCTCGAGCGCGAGCACCGCCTGCCCGGCAGCGAACCGCTCGCCACCACGCTCGCTCTGCCGATGCAGCGCTGGGCCTCCGGCGGGTCGCTCGACTCCGTGCTGCGCGATGCCGATCTCGCCGCGGGCGACTTCGTGCGCTGGACGAAGCAGACCATCGACCTTCTCGACCAGATCTCCCTCGTCGCCGACGGCCCGGTCGGGCGCACCGCCCGCAGCGCTCTCGACGCAATCCGTCGCGGCATCGTCGCCTACAGCTCGGTCGCCTGAGCCCCGCCCTTCACCCGCTCGCCTAGGATTGCGCCTCGTGACCCCGACGACCGCCGCGCCGCTCCCGCTCGGAGTTGCCGCCCTCGCCGCGGTCGCCGGCGGGTGGCTCATGGATCTCGGATTCCCCGACCTCGGGTGGTGGCCGCTCACGATCGTGGGCACCGCGCTCGTGCTCGCCGCCCTGCGGGGCCGCAGCATCGGGGGAGCGCTGCTCATCGGCGCGATCAGTGGATTCTCGTACTACGGAACACTCATCGAGTGGCTGACGGTCTACCTCGGCCTCGTTCCGTGGCTCGCCCTCACGCTCGCCCAGGTGTTCTTCACGGCGCTCGGGGGCGTGCTCATCGCGCTCGCCTGGCGCTGGGTGCCGCGGGCGTGGCCCGGTGCCGCCGGCCGCCTCGTGCTCACGCCGGCGGTCGTCGGCGCGGCGTGGACCATCCGCGAGGCCGTCGCGAGCGTCTTCCCGTTCGGCGGCTTCGCGTGGGGCCGTCTCGCGCACAGCCAGGCCGAGGGCCCGCTCGCGCACTGGGCGGCCTGGGTCGGCTTCAGCGGCCTCACCTTCCTGCTCGCGTGGTTCAGTGCGGCCCTCGTCGCGGTCGCGATCGAGCGCGAGGTCGGGATGCTGCGCCGCGGCATCGCGGTGGCCGGAGCATCCACGGCCCTGATCATCTGGCCCGCCGTGCCGATCGCGACCACCGGCACGATGACCGTCGCCGCCGTGCAGGGCGACTCGAACTCGGGACTCCTCGCCGAGTACGAGCGCGGCGAGATCCTGCAGGACCACTACGACGCCACGCGCACACTGTTCGATCAGGGTCTCGACCTCGACGTCGTGGTGTGGCCCGAGAACGCGAGCGACCTCGATCCGCTGCGCAGCGAGTACGCCGCCTCGGTGCTCGATCTCGTCAGCGATCGGCTCGATGCCCCCGTCGTCGTCGGCACTATCACGGCCGTCGAGGAGGCAGGCGAGGAGCTCACCTTCAACTCGGTGCTGCTGTGGGAGGCGGGCGAGAGGCCGCTCGACCAGTACGACAAGAAGCACCCCGTGCCGTTCGCCGAGTACCTGCCGGCCCGGGAGTTCTTCTACCCGCTTGCGCCTGACCTGTTCGACCTCGTGCCGCGCGACTACACCTTCGGCACGCGCGACACCGTCGTCTCGATCGACGGCGTGATCGCGGGCATCTCGATCTGCTACGACATCGTCGACGACGATCTGCTCGCCGAGCAGCTCGACGCGGGCGCGCAGATCCTGCTCGCACCGACGAACAACGCCGACTTCGGGGTCAGCGACCAGAGCGTGCAGCAGCTCGCCATCGCCCGACTGCGGGCGATCGAATCGGGGCGCACGCTCGTCAACGCATCGACCGTCGGCGCGAGCGCCATCGTGCTGCCCGACGGCTCGACGCTCGACAGCCTGCCGCTCTTCGAGCCCGGCGCGATGGTGCAGGAGGTGCCGCTCAGCGACACCGTCACGCCGGCGCACGCGCTCGGGCGCACGCTCGAGTGGGGCGTCATCCTGTTCGGGCTCGCGACGATCGCGCTCGCCGGCGCCCTTACCGCGCGGCGGCGCGCATGATGCGCACGCTCGTGCTCGTGCCGACGTACAACGAGGCGCAGAGCATCCGGTCGATCATCGCCCGCATCCGCACAGCGGTTCCCGACGCCGACGTGCTGGTGCTCGATGACGCGTCGCCCGACGGCACGGGCGCCATCGCCGACGAGCTGGCGGCGGCCGACCCGGGCGTTCGCGTCGCGCATCGCCCGGCGAAGGCGGGGCTGGGCGCGGCCTACCTCGACGGCTTCGCCCGTGCCACGGCGGAGGGCTACGAGGCCGTCGTCGAGATCGACGCCGACGGGTCGCACGACCCCGCTGAGCTGCCGACGATGCTCGACCTGCTGCGGTCGACCCCCGCCGATCTTGTCATCGGGTCCCGGTGGGTGCCGGGCGGCTCGGTGCTGAACTGGCCGCGTCACCGGCAGGCGATCTCCCGCACCGGCAACCGCTACGCCCGGTGGATGCTGCGCTCGCGCATCCGCGACATCACAGCGGGCTTCCGCGCGTACCGGGTCTCGGCGCTCGCGGGCCTCGACCGCGCCGCGGTCTCCTCGCAGGGCTACTGCTTCCAGG
>JAIXXG010000023.1 GCA_027490915.1 Microbacteriaceae bacterium | reverse complement strand
GTCAGCAGGTTGTCGCTCGTGGCGTGGCCGACGCAGCCGTGACCGTAGCGGTCGGTCGCGGTGATGAGCATGTGCCAGAGGCCATCGGTGTGGCGGAAGACCCACGGGTCGCGGAACGCTTCGACCCCGTCGCGATCGAACGTCGAGTACCAGCGCGGGTCGGCCACGACGAGGGGGTCGGAGGACACGCGCTTCCAGTGCACCAGGTCGTCCGACACTGCCTGCCCGATGCGCTGGCGTGCCGGGCCTGCGTCGACGCCGATGCCCGTGTAGAACATCCGCCAGACATCGCCGTGCCGCACGATGCTGCCCGTCCAGATCGCGCGGTCGTCGAAGCGGCCGGGACGGCCGGGGGCGAGGGCATCGGGAAGGTGCTGCCAGTCGCGCAGATCGCGCGAGACGGCGTGCCCCACGACAGCGTTCTCGTGGCGCAGCTCGGGGTCGCCGAGAGACCGCGGGGCGGCGAGGAAGAACGCGTGGTGCCGGTCGCCCTCCTGCACGTACCAGGAGTCCCAGATCCACCTCTCAGAGTCGATGATCACGGTCGTGGTGCCTTTCTGATGAGCGCGGGCAGCAGCCCGGGCGTGAGGTCGTGGGGGGTGCGCGGGGCGACGCTAGGCTGACCCCACACCGTCGGAGGGCGGCGGAGCACCGCGGGAGGGAGGCGGCGATGGCGACGATCGGTCAGATCGCGGCCGAGCTCGGGCTGTCGAAGTCGACGGTGTCGCGGGCGCTGCGCGGGGTTCCGGGAATCGCGCAGGAGACCGTTGCGCTCGTCCGCGAGGCGGCCGAGCGGCTCGACTACGTGCCCTCGGTCGCGGCGGCGGGCCTCTCGACGGGTCGGAATCACGCGGTGGGCATCGTCGTGCCCTCGCTCACCCGCTGGTTCTACAGCGAGGTCGTGAGCGGCATCACGCGCACCCTCGCCGCCCACGGCTACGACGCCGTGCTCTTCGACCTCGACCGCAGCCACGTGGGCGAGAACCGCCCGTTCGCCCGCTCGCTGCTGCGCCGGCGCGTCGACGCGGTCATCGTGGTCGCCACCGTCTTCGCACCCGACGAGCTCGCCGAGCTCGGCCTGCTCGACATCCCCATGGTGGCGGTCGGCCCCCCGACGCCGGGGCTGCGGAACATCGGCGTCAACGATGCCGACATCATGGGCACCGCGACGGCGCACATGCTCGACCTCGGCCACCGCACCATCGGGCTCGTCGGCGGCTACGACGCCGAGAGCCTGACCATCTTCGGCGCCTCGGAGCGCGAGCACGCCTTCATGCGCACGGTCATGCAGGCCGGGGCCGTGGTCGAACCGACGTGGATGCTCTCCGGCGGGTACCGCAGCGGCATGGCCAAGATGGTCGTCTCGCACCTCTACCGCAGCTCGTCCTGGCCCACGGCCCTGGTCTGCGCCTCCGACGAGATGGCGTTCGGCGCCCTGTTCGCCATCCACGAAGCCGGCCTGCGGGTGCCGGACGACGTGTCGGTCATTGGCATCGACGGCCACGAGAACTCCGCCTCCTACGACCTGACGACGTGCGAGCAGGATGCCCAGGGCCAGGGCGCCCTGGCCGCGAGCCAGGTCATCGCCGAGCTCGAGGGTGCCCCGGCCCCCGACGCGTTCGACCCGGCGCCGTTCCGTCTCATCGTTCGGGGCTCGACGGCCGAGCCCCGCGTGCGCTAGCCAGCGCGGGTGCGGCTCGCCGGTCACGGTCGTGCGCGCAGCCAGGCCGTGCTGTCGCCCGGCAGAATGCCATCGGTGACCGCCTCGCTCGCCAGCACGAGCTCCCCCTCCGGCAGCGTGATCGGCTCTGCGCCGACGTTCATGATGCACAGCCAGCCGTTGTCGCGGGTGAAGGCGACGACGTCGTCGCCGAGCTCGACCCAGGTCAGGGTCTCGGCCGTCTGCAGGCGCCGCCGCGTGCTCAGCGCCGATCGGTACAGCTCGAGGGTCGACCCAGCGGCGCCGTCCTGGAGGTCGGCCGCGTAGGCGGCGAACCAGGCGGGCATCGGCAGGTGCGGCGTTCCGGTCGTGAAGCCGAACGACGGTGCGTCGTGCTGCCACGGAAGGGGCACGCGGCAACCGTCGCGCCCCTTCCGCGCGCCGCCGTCGCGGATCCAGATCGGGTCCTGGATCGCCTCGGTCGGCAGGTCTGCGACCTCCGGCAGGCCGAGCTCTTCCCCCTGGTAGAGATAGACCGAGCCGGGGAGGGCGAGCAGCAGCATCGTCGCTGCTCGCGCACGGCGCAGACCGAGAGCCGCGTCCCCCTGCGGCTCCGTCCCGTTCGACAGCAGCCAGCGCTCGAGGTCGGTCCCCTCCGGGAGGCCGTAGCGGCTGGCGTGGCGGATGATGTCGTGGTTCGAGAGCGTCCAGGTCGACGACGATCCGGTCGACTGGGCCAGCTCCAGGCTGTGGGCGATCGTCGCGCGGAACGCGGAGGCACGCCACGGCGTTCCCAGCAGGTCGAAGTTGAAGGCCTGCCCGAGCGTCTCGCGCGTCGCGTAGTTCACGCGACGCTCCACCGGCACGGTCGCCTCGGCGACGGCGACGCGCGGCGGGTCGTACTCGTCGAAGACCGCGCGCCAGGCCCGGTAGACCTCGTACACGTCGTCCCGGTCGAAGAGCGGGTGCGAGCCATCGATCGGGTAGTCGCTCATGATGCCGATCGAGGGAACGGGCGAGTAGGGCTCGCTCATGTCCTTCTTCAGCGCGTGCGCGACATCGACCCGGAAGCCGTCCACCCCGCGGTCGGACCAGAAGCGCAGGGTGTGCAGGAAGTCGTCGTGCACCTCCTGGTTGTCCCAGTTGAAGTCGGGCTGCTCCGGGGCGAAGAGATGCAGGTACCACTGGCCGGGCGTGCCGTCGGGGTTGGTCGTGCGGGTCCACGCCGAGGGCCCGAAGTGGCTCGGCCAGTCGTTCGGGGGCAGCTCGCCGTGCTCGCCCCGCCCGTCGCGGAAGTGGTACCGGTCGCGCTCCGGCGAGCCCGGAGCAGCGGCGAGCGCCGCCTGGAACCACTCGTGCCGATTGGAGCTGTGGTTGGGCACGATGTCGACGAAGATCCGGATGCCCGCCTCGTGCAGCGCGCGCACGAGATCGTCGAAGTCGTCCAGGGTGCCGAGCCGCGGATCGACCTCGCGGTAGTGGTCGACGTCGTAGCCGCCGTCGGCGAGCGCCGACGGGTAGAACGGGCTCAGCCAGATCGCGTCGACGCCGAGCGACGACAGGTACGGCACCCGCGCGATGATGCCGCGCAGGTCGCCGAGCCCGTCGCCGTCGGAGTCGACGAACGACCGGGGGTAGACCTGGTAGACGACCGCCTGGCGCCACCAGTTCTCGTCGGCCCCCTCGCCCGTCAGCGGTTCTGGTGTCACTTCACCGCCCCCGCCGAGATGCCGGCGATGATGCGCTTCTGCATGGCGAAGTAGAAGATGACGATCGGGAGGATCGAGATCAGCAGGCCCGCCATGGCCAGGCCGTAGTCGGACGTGTAGTTGCCGTAGAACACGAAGGTGCGCAGCGGCAGCGTCTTCTGGTCGTTCTCCAGCAGCACGACCGACGGCAGCAGGAAGTCGTTCCAGATCCACAGCGCGTTGATGATCGCGACGGTCGCCGTCACCGGGCCAAGCATCGGGAAGATGATGCTGCGGTAGGTGCGGAACGCGGACGCGCCGTCCATGCCGGCGGCCTCATCGAGTTCGTACGGGATGTTCGAGATGAAGCCGTGGTAGAGGAACGTCGACAGCGCGACGCCGAACCCGACGTAGAAGAACGCGATCGTGAACTGGTTGCCCGGCAGCCCGAGACCACGCTCGCCGAACAGGCCGACGAACGGGATCATGAGCGCCTGGAACGGCACGATCATCGATGCGACGAGGATCAGGAAGGTGGCGGCCGAGAACTTCGTCTTCGATCGCGCGAGGTAGTACGCGAGCATCGACGAGGTGATGATGATGGCCGTCACGCTCAGCACGGTGATGATGAGCGAGTTGCCGAGAGCCTGCCAGTAGTCCATCCGATCGATGGCCTCGGTGAAGTTGTCCCACTTCCACTCCGTCGGCCAGGCGAGGGGCTCGTTGCGCACCTCGCGCTTGTCCTTGACCGAGTTGAGCAGCACCATCGCGAACGGGAACGCGTAGAGCACGGCGAGCACGCTCGCGAAGATGAAGAAGAAGATGTTGATGCGGTGTGTGCGCTTCATCGCTGCACCTCGAATCGCTTGGAGATCGCGACCTGGGCGAGCGCCGCGATCGCGATGACGACGAACATGAGCACGGCCTGCGTCTGACCCGAGCTGAAGTTGCCGAAGCTGAACGCCTCGCGGAAGACCTGCAGCGAGATCAGCTCGGTGGTGCCGTAGGGGTTTCCTCCCGTCAGCGAGAGGTTGAGGTCGAACGCCATGAAGGCGTTGCGCAGGGTGAGGAAGAGGGAGATCGTGAACGCCTGCGCCATAAGCGGCAGCTTGATGAACACGAGGCGCTGCAGACCGTTGGTGCCGTCGATGAGCGACGCCTCCAGCGCCTCCTGCTCGATGCTCATGAGCGCCGTGACGTAGATGATCATCATGTAGCCCGACATCTGCCAGACGGTCACGATCACCATCGCCCAGAAGGCGGTGGTGGTGTCGAGCAGCCAGTTCTCGGCGAAGACGGGGATTCCCGTCGCCTCCGCGATGGTCGGAAGGGCCTGACCGAAGAGGAACTGCCAGATCAGGCCGAGGATGACGCCGCCGATGAGGTTGGGCAGGAAGAACGCGGTGCGGAGCACGTTGACGCCCCGCAGCGGGATCGTCACGAGCAGCGCCAGGCCGAAGGCGACGACGTTCACGAGGATGAGCGAGGCCACGACGTAGCCCGCGGTGAACAGCATCGAGCCCCAGAAGTCCTCGTTCTGGAACGCGGCGATGTAGTTGTCGAGACCGACGAACTGGGTCACGTCGAACCCGTTCCAGTCAGTGAAAGTGAAGTAGATGCCTCTGGTGAACGGAACCACCAGCACCAGTGTGAAGATCGCCAGCGGTACCAGTGCGAACACCAGGAACCGTCTGATCTCTTGCCGTCGAGTTCTCATCGTCCTCTCCCAACCCCATTGTCCGGCGGGTCGTCCGCGGCACTGCCGCGGACGACCCGGTCGATGATGATCCCGGGGGCCGGCACCCGTGCCGACCCCCGGGATGCGGGTGCTACTGCACCCAGGCCGCTTCCAGCTCGGCGGCGAAGGCGGCGCGGTCGCTCACGCCGTCGTAGTACTTCTGCGCGGCGGCGCCGTACGCCTCCTGCAGACCGGCGGGGTAGGCGCTGTTGACCCACTGCAGCGTCTTGCCCGCGGCGATGTACTCAGCGATCTCCGCAGCCATGAAGGTGCTCGGCGTGACCTCGAAGCCGTCGTAGACGGGGATGAAGTTCATGCCGCCCTCCTCGACCGGACCCGACCAGTAGGCCTGGCCCTCGGGGGTGGTGAGGAACCAGCTCAGCACGGCCTTGGCGGCCTCCTGCTGCTCCGGCGTCGACTGCTCGGCGTCGATCATCGCGTAGAACGGAACACCGACCGAGATCGAGTCGTTGCCGTAGGTGCCGGCCTCGTCGCTGATCGGAACCGGCATGACACCGAACTCGCCGTCGGGCGTCGCGGTGAGCAGGTTCGGCTCGGCCCAGTTGCCCATGAACCAGAAGCCGGCGTCGCCGACGGCCAGGTTCTCGACACCCAGGTCGTAGTCGGTGTCAGCGATGCTGGCGGAGTCGATCGAGTTCTCCTTGAGGAGGTCGAACGTCTCGAGCCAGTTCTCGAACACCGGGTCGGAGCTGAGGTCCTTCGACCCCGCCTTGAGCTCGTCGAGGATGGCCAGGCGACCCTCGACCGTGTCGGCCGCGTTGGCGTGGTACACGTTGGTGAAGTGGGCACCGAGCGACCACCACAGGCCCGAGAAGTGCACCGGCGCGACACCGGTCTCGGCGACGGCGTCGAACGCGTCGGCCAGCTCGCTGCGGGTGGTGATCGACGCGGGGTCGACACCGGCGGCGTCGAGGACGGCCTTGTTGTAGAGCAGGCCGAACGCCTCGGCGGTGATCGGGAGACCCACGACCTTGCCGTCGATGGTGGCGACGTCGAGCGTGCCGTCGGCGGCGAGCTCGGCGAGCGGGTCACCGCTCCAGTCCAGGACGCGCGGCGCCATGTCGGGCAGCTCCTGCAGCGCGGTCATGATGGTCGGGGCCTTGCCGGCCTCGTAGTAGGTCGTCACGGTCTGCAGGAACGGAACGTCCTGGGGCGACTCGAGGATCTCGACGGCGACGCAGTCGGTGTTGTTCTCGTTGTAGAACTCGATCGCGTCGGTGAACTGGTCCTGGATCTCGACCTTGATCGTGCCGAGCCAGGTGATCTCGGTGACCTCCGAGCAGTCGCCGGCACCGGCGTCGCTCGAACCCGCGGCGCACCCGCTGAACAGGAGGGTCGCGACGGTCGCGACTCCCGCAGCGGAAGCAACCTTCCGGTTAATAACTGCCATAGTCATTTTCCTTTCGTGAGCAGGAGCCCTCGCTCCCGGTGCTCGTAGGGAGCGACGCCGACAGTAGCCCCTTCGCAACCGGTTGCGCTAGTACCGGTTCCATAACGGAACCATCACGAGCGACCCCTCCCGCATGGGGCCTTCGCTTTCCGCAAAGAACCGATCTCCGGGGCGGATCCGCTCAATCTCCCGGAGTTTCCGCGGTCTTCTGCAATCGGTTGCAGAGTTGCACAATTCTGCTCACTTTCTGGTCGCTCGCAAGAACGCATCTGTGCACGTTCACAGGAAAAAATAACGGTTCTATAACTAGACACCGTTACCGTTCCGTTATAGATTCGTCCTGCGTCGATCGTTTGCTGTGGCGGGAGACGCGGAATGTGATTGCAGGACACTCTTGGTGCAAGGGAAGAGGGCCGGTCGCTCGCCTCGGCGACCGGCCCTTCGCATGCCCGGGCGGCTCGCCCTCGCTCCAGCCCGCACAGAGCGCACGTGCATCCCAGAACCCCATTCCGGCGCATAGAGTTGGGCCATGACGGAGAGGGCGCTCGCGGTCGACGCGTGGGAGTCGTTGTTCCGCGCGCAGGTGGCCGTCCTCCGGCAGCTCACCGCCGAGTTCCCCACCACCGAGATCTCGTTCACCGAGTACGACGTGCTGTTCAACCTGTCGCGGGCGCCCGAGCAGCGGCTCCGCATCCGCGATCTCATCCCGCACCTGCTGCTGAGCCAGCCGAGCGTCAGCCGCCTCATCGACCGGCTCGCCAGCCGGGGCCTCGTCGAGAAGCTGCCCGATGCGAGCGACGCGCGGGGCACGATCGTCGCCCTCCGCCCCGAGGGCTACGCGCTGTTCAAGCGCGTGGCCGTCAGCCACATCGACGCCATCGCGCGACGCGTCGGCAGCCGACTGAGCCCCGATGAGCTCGTGCAGCTCGCCGAGCTCTGCCGCCGGCTGCGCGACTGAGCCCGCCCGGCCCGCGGCCCCTGCCCAGCACCAGCGAACTCGCGGGCGATCTCGCTAGCGTGACCGGCATGGCGACCTCCCCCAGCATCGTGTGGCTGCGCGACGACCTGCGCATCGTCGACAACCCCGCTCTCACCGCCGCCGTCGAGCGCGGCGGCGCGGTCGTGGTGCTCTTCCTGCTCGACGAGCAGTCGCCGGGCGCACGCCCGCTCGGCGGGGCGAGCCGGTGGTGGCTGCACGGCAGCCTCACCGCGTTGGCGACCGAGCTCGCCGACCGCGGCGCGCAGCTCGCGCTGCGCAGCGGCGCGGCCGGCACGGTCATCCCGGCCCTCGTCGACGAGATCGGGGCGGGGGCCGTGTACTGGAACCGCCGCTACGGCGCGCTGCGCGAGGTGGATGCGGCGCTCAAGCAGCGCCTGCGCGCCGACGGCCTCGAGGTGCAGAGCTTCGGCGCCTCGCTGCTGTTCGAGCCGTGGACCATCACGACCGGGGCCGGAGATCCGTACCGCGTCTTCACCCCCTTCTGGCGGGCGTGCCTCGCGGCCGACGAGCCGCGCGCGCCCCTGCCCGCCCCCGCGTCGATCACGGGCCTGGCGATCGACGGCACCGCGCTCGACGGCACCACTCTCGAGAGCTGGAGCCTGCTGCCGACCCGGCCGGACTGGGCCGCGGGGCTGCGTGAGGCCTGGACGCCGGGCGAGGCGGGTGCGCGGGCGCGGCTCGAGCACTTCGTCGAGAACGGTCTCCCGCTCTACCACCGGCGCGACGAACCGGGCATCGAGGCGACGAGCCGCCTGAGCCCCCACCTGCGCTTCGGCGAGCTGAGCCCGCACCAGGTGTGGGCGCGCCTGCGCGGCCCCCTCGCTCCGGCGGCGATCGCGAATCGGCCGAAGTTCCTCAGCGAGATCGGGTGGCGCGAGTTCTCGTACAGCATCCTGTTCCATCAGCCGACGATCGCGACCGAGAACGTGCGCCGCGACTTCGACGCGTTCCCGTGGCAGGCACCCGACCCCGCCGTGCTCGAGGCGTGGCAGTCGGGGCGCACGGGCATCCCGCTCGTCGATGCCGGCATGCGGCAGCTGTGGCACTCGGGCTGGATGCACAACCGCGTGCGCATGATCGTCGCCTCGCTGCTGACGAAGAACCTGCTCATCGACTGGCGCATCGGTGAGGAGTGGTTCTGGGACACCCTGGTCGACGCCGACGAGGCCAGCAACGCGGCGAGCTGGCAGTGGGTCGCGGGGTCGGGGGCGGATGCGGCACCGTACTTCCGCGTCTTCAACCCGGTGCTGCAGGCCGAGCGCTTCGACCCCGACGGCACGTACCGGCGACGCTGGGTGCCCGAGCTCGACTCGCCGGCGTATCCGCGGCCGATCGTGGATCTCGCGGCGTCGCGCACGGCGGCCCTCGCCGCCTACGAGGTGGTGAAGGCGGCCAAGCGGGGCTGAGCGCGGCTGCGCGGTGCCGAGCGCGCCGGGTCGCAGATGAGAGTGCTCTCATCGAACCCTCCTCGTCATCTCATGCACGGCGCCCACGATGGAGTCATCTCGGAGGACAGCGAGCGACAGCTCCCGACTCCCCCACGACGAAAGGACAACCCCATGGACGCGAAGAACTGGATCGCGGTCGGCGCCGCCGGAGCCCTCAGCCTGGGCGTCGTGGCGGCCGGAGCCGTCACCACCGCCAACGCCATCCCGCTGATCACCGGCGCCACGAACATCGACGTTCCCGGCATCACGCTCCCCGGCGACGACGTGAAGGGCACCACCCCCCTCGACTTCACCGTGACGAGCGACAGCATCGTCTCGCCCGCGGTCACCTCGAGCCCGAACCCCTCGTCGAGCTCCGACCCGTCGACGAGCCCCAGCCCCGACCCCAGCTCGACCCCGAGCGTCGCCTCGGCCGTGAGCCCGGTCACCCCGCCGAGCCCGGTCACCCCGCCGTCGCCCGTCACGCCGGTCAGCCCGGCCTCGGTGCAGAGCCCCGCGAGCGTCGACGACGACTCGGAGGACTGACCTCCGACGCACCCTCGAACGGCCCGTGACGCGCTGCTGACAGCGTCACGGGCCGTTCGCATGTGCGATGCTCGCACTCGTGCCCCCGCGTCCTCCCGGTCGAGCAGCCAGCCCCGTGCTGCTCGCGGTGCTCGCCATCCTGTCGGTGCAGTTCGGAAACGCCCTCGCCGGCACCCTGTTCGACCAGGTGGGCCCGCTCGGCGCGGCCGCGCTGCGCCTGCTGCTGGCGGCGGTGATCCTGCTCGCGGTCATCCGCCCCCGCGTGGCCGGCTGGGGGCGGCGCACCTGGATCGGCGTCGGGATGCTCGGCCTCGGTCTGGGCGGCATGAACGCCCTGATCTACCTCGCGATCGACAGCATCCCGATCGGCGTCGCCGTGACGATCGAGCTGCTCGGCCCCCTCGCCGTCGCCGTCGCGGGCACCCGTCGCGCGCGCGACCTCCTGTGGGTCGCCCTCGCGGCGACCGGCATCGTGCTGCTCGGCCTCGAGCGGTCGGAGGGCGGGCTGGCCCTCGTGGGCGTGCTCGCCGCCGCGGGCGCCGCCGTCTTCTGGGCTCTCTACATCGTCGCGTCGTCTCGCCTCGGGTCGCACGCCCGGGGTGTCGATGCGCTCGCGGTGGCCATGGTGATCGCCGCCGCCCTCGTCGTGCCGCTCGGCGCCGTTCCGGCGGTGGAGGGCGTGCGCGCAGCGCCGATGCTGCTGCTGGCCTTCGTGGGCGTCGCGATCATGACATCGGCGGTGCCCTACGCCCTCGAGTTCATCGCTCTCAAGTCCATGCCGACGCGCGTGTTCGGCGTGCTCTCGAGCCTCGGGCCGGCGGTCGCGGCGCTGGCCGGGCTCATCGTGCTCGGGCAGCTGTTGACCCCGCTTCAGCTGCTCGCGATCGCCGCCGTCATCGCGGCGAGCGTGGGCGCGGTGGTCAGCGGGCGACCGACTCCGGCGAGCCCGCCTCTCCCGCCGAACCCGACGCGCCCGTCGTCGGTGGACGACCGCCCGCCTGCCTGACCGCCACGGCGGCGCAGCGCACGCCCGCCGCGGCCGCCGCGACGAGGTCGCCGGCGCCGCCCAGCAGGGCGTCGATGAGCCCCGCGGTGAAGGCGTCGCCGGCGCCGGTCGGGTCGACGGCGCGCTGCGCCTCGACCGGCACCTCGACGGCCGGCTGCCCGCGCCGCGCGACGAGCACCGACGACGCGCCGCCGGTGAGCACGACGGCGGGGCAGTGCGCGAGCAGGGCATCCGCCACCGCCGCGCGGTCGTCCTCCCCCGACAGCATGCGCCCCTCGTCGAGGTTCGGCAGCAGCAGGTCGACGTGGTCGAGCGCGCGCCGGAACGCCGCGAGGCCGTAATCGGCGATGAACCCCGTCGAGCCGGGGTCGAAGGTCACGAGCGCGCCCGCGGCGCGAGCGCGGTCGGCGAGCCGCGCGAGGTCGTCGAGGCTCAACGCGTCGAAGAGGCTGTAGCCGGTGAGGTGCAGCACGCCTGCCTCGGCGAGCATCCCGTCATCGATCGCCGCGGGGTCGAGACCGGCGTTCGCGCCGCGGTCGGTGAGCATGGTGCGGGTCTCTCCGTCGACCACGATGACGATCGTTCCGGTGGCGCGGGTCGGGTCGCCCTGCAGGTGCGGCACGGCGCCGAGTTCGCGCAGCGCGGCGGCGTGCCGCTCGACATCCGCCGCCGCGACGCAGCCGACCACGTCGACCGCCGCGCCGAGCCAGCCGAGCCAGGCGGCGGTGTTCGCCGCGCTGCCCCCGGGGTGCCGGGTGATGCTCGCCGCGGTGTCGGTGTCGGTGCGGATCGGCCCGCGCGGCACGACGATGATGTCGTCGATCACGTCGCCGACGACCACCGCCCGCGCGCCGCTCACGTCGCGCCCCGACTCAGGCCCGCGCGGAGCGGGCCGCCCATGCCGTCGCGATGCGCCCGGCAGTGGCCACGTTGTTGCGCGCGAGGTCGAGGTTCACCTCGAGGCTGCGGCCCTCGCTGAGCTCGACGATGCGGCCCAGCAGGAACGGCGTGACCGCCTTGCCGCGGATGCCCTGCGCCTCGGCCTCGGCGAACGCGGTCGCCAGCACGCGGTCGTGCTCGTCGCGCTGCCAGGCCTTGTCGGCCGGGATCGGGTTGGCGACGACGATGCCCTGGGTGTGACCGAGCGCGTCGTGCGCCGCCATGACGTCGGCGACCTGCTCGGGCGTCTCGACCGCCCAGTCGAGCGTGTACGCGCTCTCGCGCAGCCAGAAGCTCGGGAACACCGTCGTGCCGAGGCCGACGACCGGCACCGAGTAGGTCTCGAGCCGCTCGAGCGTCGCGGCGATGTCGAGCACGCTCTTGACGCCCGCCGACACGACCGTGATCGGCGTGACCGCGAGCGTCGACAGATCGGCCGACTCATCGAAGGTCTCGCTCGCGCCGCGGTGCACTCCGCCGAGGCCGCCGGTCGCGAACACGCGGATGCCCGCCTTCGCCGCGAGATGCGCGGTCGCAGCGACCGTCGTCGCACCGCTCGCCGCACGTGCCGCGAGGATCGGCAGGTCGCGCACGCTCGCCTTCGCGAGGTCCTCCTCCGCGATGCGGCGCACGCCCTCGTCATCGAGGCCGACGCGGGCGACGCCGTCCAGCACCGCGATCGTGGCGGGGGTCACCCCCTGCTCGCGCAGGATGCTCTCGAACTCGCGTGCGGCCTCGAGGTTGCGCGGCCGGGGCAGCCCGTGGCTGATGATCGTGGATTCGAGGGCGACGACGGGGCGGGCATCCGCGAGAGCGGACGCGACCTCGTCGGAGAGGCGCAGGATGGTCACCGCCCCATGCTAGTGAGCGGCGTGACGGCCGCGCGGTCGCGTGCGGGTGCGCAGAAGCGCGGCACCGACGGCGACGAGCAGCGCCGAGAGGCCGACGACCAGCGGGGTCGTCGCGGAAGCACCGGTGGCCGCGAGGGCGGAATCATCGCCCGCCCCGTTCTCGCCATCAGTTCCACCGCCGTCGTTCCCACCGTCGACGGGAACGAGCCCGACCCACGCGAATCCGGCCGAGTTCGCCGGCACATCGGCCTGCGCCGCCCCGTCGTCGGTGACGCCTTCTGAGTCCCACGTCACGCTGCTGCCGTCCGGCGGGGTCGCGGTTGCGTCCCATTGACCCGCGTCGAGCGAGTCGACGATGACCAGGCCGTCGGCATCGGTGGTCAGGGTGCCGACAGCGGGGATGAGCGCCGGAGAGCTGACCTCGACCAGCACGGGAAGGATCGAGACCGGGATGTCCTCCGCGGGCAGCTCGTCCTCGTCGAACTCGCCGTCCTCGTCGGCATCCCACCAGACGAGAACCGCGAGCTTCTGCCGACCGTCCTCGGGAAGGTAGCCCGCCGGCGGGCGGGGGCCGCGCGGACGCGACGGCAGGTTCTCGAACGCCTCCGGCAGCGCCGCCGGGTCGAGCTCGGAGAAGTTCGTGATGCCGAGCTCGTCCTTCGCAGCCTCGTCGTCGACGGCACCCTGCTCATCGAGGTCGGCGAGGATCTCGTCGAGCGCCGCGTCACGCTCCTCCGGCGTCAGATCCTCCGGCAGCGCGGCGACCTCGACGTCGAAGAACTGCTTCGCCGACATGCGCGTGCAGAGCCCGTAGCCGTCACCGATGCCCGTGTAGATCTCCTGAGCCCTCGGAACATCCCAGTTGAGCCCCGGGCTGGTGCGCACGGGGGGGATGATGTCGCCCCAGTACTTGAGGCGCGGGATGTAGGAGAAGGTCGGGTCGAAGATCGGCGGGAGGCTGGCCGCGTAGTCCACCGGCACGTCGTGGCTCGTGTGGTCAGACTGGCCGACGCCGTCGGCAGCGCTCATGCTCACCGTGATCATCCGGTAGGGATTGGTGACCGAGTGGGTGCGGTGGCAGATGGTGACCTTGTTGTCCCCCGGTGCGCTCACCGCCGCGGGCGCCATCCCCACAAGACTGACGAGAGCGGCAAGCGCGGACGCTCCGGCGAGGCCGGCGGCGAGTCGGCGGGTGGTATTCGACACAGGGATCTCCTTGGCTCGGGCAGTGCCCGGACCGGAATTCGGGCGCCCCAGTGAATCGCATTCAGTGTGACGGGGGAAGGCCGAAGGTGGGAAAGATGTTCGCAAAACGTCACTGCCGCGTGCGCGCCCGCCAGCGGCGGCCGGAGCGGCACCGCGGCCCTAGAGTTGAGGCCGTGACGACCCCCTCGACCAGCGCGGCGACCGGCACCGCATCCCGCGTTCTCGACGCGCTCGAGGCCGAGGCGATCTGGGCGATCCGCGAGGCGGCCGGGGCGTTC
>JAIXXG010000027.1 GCA_027490915.1 Microbacteriaceae bacterium | reverse complement strand
GCTGACGTGCCAAACTCGGCAGTGCGCACCGAGATGAGGAGGCGAACATGTCGTTCGGCACTGTCGGCCCTTTGCTGATGCTCGGTTTCGGCGCGGTTATTGCGGTCGGCATCGTCCTGCGGCTTGTGCGCGCCGCGCGCCAGGGACGGACTCGCGCAGAGTTCCGATCGATCGGTGGCGCAATCTCCGGAGCCGCAACGGTGCAGTCGTCAGCCGCCGGCTGGTCGCCGGGCACGCTGGCCCCGATGGAAGGCCCCACGGCGACCCAAGAGGATGATGGCGCAACGGGGCAGGTGGATGGCGAGCGCTGAGCGCGGAGTGGTCCGATGACCGCCGGAAGCGTGCTGCGGTTCCTCCTCATCCTCTTCCTGATCGCGATCGCGATCGGCATGGTCCTGCGGCTCGCGCACGGGGTGCGGCAGCGGTGGCGCGACCGGCGCACGCGCGGCGACGGAGGCGAGCGCGGGTAGGGTGAGGGTTCCATGAACGCGAGCGACGCATCCGGAACCGACGGCGGGTTCGTGCCGACCGCCTCGGCGATCTCGCGGGCCCTGAAGCGGGCCGAGAGCGGCGTGACGCTCGACGCGACCGAGGCCGAGACGCTGCTGCACTGCCGCGGCGATGACCTCGAGCGGCTGCTCGCCGTCGCCGGGCGGGTGCGGGATGCGGGGCTCGAGCGCGCCGGACGCCCCGGCGTCATCACATACTCGCGCAAGGTGTTCATCCCTCTCACGCACCTGTGCCGCGACCGCTGCCACTACTGCGTGTTCGTGCAGACCCCCAACCAGCTCGCCGCGCAGGGCAAGGCGCCGTTCCTCTCTCCCGACGAGGTGCTCGAGATCGCCCGCCACGGCGCGGCGCTCGGCTGCAAGGAGGCCCTCTTCACCCTCGGCGACCGCCCGGAGGACCGCTGGCCCGCCGCCCGCGAGTGGCTCGACGCGCGCGGGTACGACTCGACGCTCGACTACCTGCGCAGCGTGGCGATCCTCGTGCTCGAGGAGACCGGGCTGCTGCCGCACCTGAACCCCGGCGTCATGAGCTGGCAGGAGCTGCAGCGCCTCAAGCCCGTCGCGCCCAGCATGGGCATGATGCTCGAGACGACCAGCAGACGACTGTTCGAGACGCGCGGCCTCGCCCACTTCGGCTCCCCCGACAAAGACCCCGAGCTGCGACTGCGGGTGCTGGAGGACGCCGGACGCAGCGCGATCCCGTTCACCACCGGGCTGCTGCTGGGCATCGGCGAGACCTACGCCGAGCGCGTCGACGGCATGTTCGCCATCCGGGCGACCGCGCGCCGGCACGGGCACATCCAGGAAGTCATCATCCAGAACTTCCGCGCCAAGCCCCGCACCGCGATGCGCGCCACCGACGACCTCGCCCTGCAGGAGTACATCGCCGCCGTCGCCGTCAGCCGCCTCGTGCTCGGGCCGAGCGCCCGCGTGCAGGCGCCGCCGAACCTCACCGACGCCGAAGAGCTGGGGCTGCTCATCCGTGCCGGCATCGACGACTGGGGCGGCGTCAGCCCGCTGACGCCCGACCACGTCAACCCCGAGCGCCCCTGGCCGCAGATCGACGAGCTCGCGCGCCTGACCGCCGAGAGCGGCTTCACGCTGCACGAGCGGCTCACCGCCCACCCCCACTACGTGCGCGCCGAAGAGCCCTGGCTCGACCCGCGCATCGTGCCGCACGTGCGCGCGCTCGCCGACCCCGACGGGCTCGCCGACGAGTCGGCCGTGCTGCAGGGCATCCCGTGGCAGGAGCCCGACCCCGACTGGGCGAGCCGCGCCGGAACGGGACGCACCGACCTGCACGTCGAGATCGACACCGAGGGCCGCCGCACCGAGACCCGCAGCGACGTCGACGAGGTGTACGGCGACTGGGCTGAGCTGCGCGAGCGCACGGTCGATGCCCGCGCCCGCACGGTCGCCGTGAGCACGGGTGTCGCCGCCGTGCTGCGCCGAGCAGAGGATGCCCCCGCCGGCCTCAGCGACGCCGACTACCTGACCCTGCTGCAGGCCGACGGCGCCGACCTCGACGCGCTCGCCGACCTCGCCGACCGCGTGCGCCGCGACACCGTCGGCGACGAGATTGGCTACGTCGTCAACCGCAACATCAACTTCACCAACGTCTGCTACACCGGCTGCCGCTTCTGCGCCTTCGCACAGCGCCGCACCGACGCCGACGCCTACACGCTGTCGATGCAGCAGGTCGGCGACCGCGTCGACGAGGCCTGGGCGCTCGGCGCGACCGAGATCTGCATGCAGGGCGGCATCCACCCCGACCTGCCCGGTACCGCGTACTTCGACCTCGCCCGCGAGGTGAAGAGCCGCCAGCCCGGCATCCACCTGCACGCCTTCAGCCCCATGGAGATCGTCAACGGCTCCGCCCGCACGGGGCTCTCGTTCGCCGAGTTCCTCACCGCGGCGAAGGAGGCCGGGCTCGACACGATCCCCGGCACCGCCGCCGAGATTCTCGACGACGAGGTGCGCTGGGTGCTCACGAAGGGCAAGCTGCCCGCCGCCGAGTGGATCGAGATCGTCAGCACGGCGCATCGGCTGGGCATCCGGTCATCGAGCACCATGATGTACGGGCACGTGGATGCTCCGCCCCACTGGGTCGCCCACCTGCGCACCCTCGCGCGCGTGCAGGACGACACCGGCGGCTTCACCGAGTTCGTGCTGCTGCCGTTCGTGCACGCGAGCTCGCCGATCTACCTCGCGGGCGTGGCGCGCCCCGGCCCGACGCCGCAGGAGAACCGCGCGGTGCACGCCGTCGCGCGCCTGATGCTGCACGGGCGCATCGACCACATCCAGACCTCGTGGGTGAAGCTCGGCGACGACGGCACGCGGCTCATGCTGCGCGGGGGCGCCGATGACCTGGGCGGCACCCTCATGGAGGAGACGATCAGCCGCATGGCCGGCGCCGACAACGGCTCGGAGAAGACGGTGGCCCAGCTCGAGGCGCTCGCGTCGTCGATCGGGCGGGTCGCCCGGCAGCGCACGACGACATACGGCACGCCCGACCCCGAGCGCGTCGCGGTGGCGCAGGCGCACCGCGAGCAGGGCTACGCCGCGACCGGTCGTCGACTCACCCTGACTGTCGCCGAGGTGCGATCAGGAGGATAGTGGGGGCCATGTCCACCATGGTCTTCATCAACGTTCCCGTCGCCGACGTCGCCCGGTCCACCGCCTTCTACGAGGCGCTCGGCTGGTCGCTGAACCCGATGTTCTCCGACGAGAACGCCTCGTGCATCGTCGTGAGCGACACCATCTACGTCATGCTGCTGAGCCACGCGTTCTTCGGCAGCTTCATCCCCGATCACGCGGTGGCGGATGCTCGCGCGGCGATCGGCGCGCAGTACGCGCTCAGCTGCGACAGCCGTGACGATGTCGACGCCCTCGTCGCCCGCGCCGTCGAGGCCGGCGGCACCGCGTTCGAGCCGCGCGACCTCGGCTTCATGTACAGCCGGGCGTTCCAAGACCCGGACGGGCACTACTGGGACCCGTTCTGGATGGACCCGGCTGCGGCCGAGCAGGGCCCGCCCGCCGAGTAGGCGGCGCTAGCCGCCCGGGCGGAACCGGGCGCCTACAGCAGCGCCGCGGTGCGCGGCCCGAGCAGCACAGCCCCCGCCGCCGCGAGCTCCGCGAGAGCGGCGAGCTGCGCCGGCGTGTCGATGTCGCGCCGCAGGCCGGAGCGCTCGGGCACGTCGAGCTCGGCGTAGCCGGCGTCGCGGTGCTGCTCGGCCGAGCCCTCGCCGAAGCGCAGGGCGTGCGGCAGGCCGGCGGCGGCCGTGACGAGCGTCGTGCCGGTGCCCTCGGCATCGGGGACGAACGCCCAGTGGTGCTCGCTCGCCGCGACGAGCGCCGCATCGAGGTCGGCGGGCTGCAGCGCCGGGAGGTCGCCCAGCAGCACCGCGGTCGGCGCCGCCGGGTCGGCCGCCGCGAGCCCCGCTCCGACCGCGACCAGCAGGCCGTAGCCGGGGTCGTCGAGCACCTGCACCCCGTCGAGCGCTGACGCCAGCGTGCCGACGACGATGACTTCGCCGACCTCGCGGGCGGCCCGCGCCGCCGTCACGGTGTCGAGGGCGATCGCCGCTGCCAGGGCGGCGCGGCGCGCGTGCGCGGCCGGGTCGTCACCGACGGCGAGCCGGCTCTTCGCGCTCGCCGGGTCGCGCACCGGGATGACGAGCGAGACGCGGGAGGGCACCCGGTCAGCCTAGGTCGCCAACGGCGGTGCGGGCAGCAGCGCGTCGTCAGGGGCGCGATCGAGCAGCGACACGGGGACGAGCACGGCGAGCACCCGTCGCCAGCGCGGCACCGCGCCGCGCAGGGCGCCGAGCACGGTGTCGACCGCACCGTCGTCGACCGGCGCGTTGGCCGTCGGGGCCGCGAACGCCCGCGCCTCGAGCGCGACCCGCACGGCGTCGAGCGCCCCGACCTGGTCCGCCGTCCACGTCGCACCCCAGGCGGCTGCGAGCTCGCGCGGTGTGCGGGTGTCGGCGGCGGGCAGCCCCAGGTCGCGCGCCGTGTCGCGCAGCTCGCGCCACTGGTCGAGAGCATCCGGCGACCGGCGGCGTGCCGCGCGGCGCAGCACCCGCCAGAGCGCCGGGGAGAACAGGGCGAGCACGAGCAGCCCGAGCAGGGCGGCGGCGAGCGGGCGGGCATCCGTGCCGCTCGAAACAGGGCCGAGGGCCTCGCCATCGCCACTGCCGTCGTTGCCGCCGTCGATGAGATCGCTCGGATCGAGCGGGCTGCCCGAGGGCCGCGGGTCGACGTCGTCGGGCCGTGCGGAGGGCCCCGTCGACGGGTCGGGGGTCGGCGCGATCGTCTCGCCCGTCTCGGGGTCGACGACGGGCTCCTCCCCCGGCGCCGGCACGGTGTCGTCGGCGTAGGCGGGCGTCGCGCCGCGCGAGGGGGTCGGCTCGAACCGCACCCAGCCGATGCCGTCGAAATGCAGCTCGGGCCAGGCGTGCAGGTCGTCGGTGCTCACGATGTACTCGCTCGGCACGTCGGGGTTGCGGGTTCCGGGCAGGAAGCCGACGGCGATGCGCGCGGGAATGCCCAGCGTGCGCGCCATGAGCGTCATGGCGGCGGCGTAGTGCACGCAGTACCCGGCGCGCTCCTGCAGGAAGACGGCGACGATGTCGGCGCCCGTGCCGTCGTAGCCGAGCTCGACGGGGGCCTCCTCCGAGTACACGAAGTCGCCGCCCGTGAAGAACCGCTGCAGGGCGAGCGCCTGATCGTAGGGCGACGGGCCGGCGGCACCCTCGGCGACCGCGCGGGCCGTGTCGACGACGAGCGGGTCGAGCTCGTCGGGCAGGGCGCGGAACCGGTCGAGGTCGGGGGCGGCGACACCCGCGGCCCGCAGCTGCTCGGGAGTCGGCTGCGCAAGCAGGCTCTCGACCTCGTACGCGCCGCCGCGGAAGGTGCCCTCGACCGTTCCGACGGTGATACCGTCGGGGTTGACCAGCCACTGGCCTTCGAGTCCGGTCACCGTCACGGGCGCGGCGGGCAGCGGCACCCACCGCGAGCGGACGTTCTGCAACTGGATGCTCGTCCGCACCGTGCCCGTCGCCACCTCGTCGCCCAGCCACGAGGGCGGGCCGATGCGGTCGTTCGAGGTCGTTCCGCCGTCGAGCACCGGCTGCATCGTCGGCCCGGCGTAGTCGGCCAGGTGCGAGAGGGTCAGGTACACCCCGCCGTCGGCATCGGTCGTGTAGCGCAGCGCCTCGACCGGGGTGTCGCGACGCAGGTCGTCGCCGAGGTCGAGCACGGGGTTGACCCCGGTGACGAGCCCGGCGATGCCGCCGCCGGGCAGCGCCGACCCGGCGATCACCGGCGGCAGCAGGGGCGGGATCAGCAGGGCGGCGACGAGCACCCCGGCACCCACGGCCACGGCCCGACCGGCGGCCGCGGCGCCGCCGCTCGCGGCCGGGCGGTGCACCGCGAGCGCCAGCAGGTAGGCGCCGGCCGTGGCGAGCACCGCGAGCACGGGCAGCGCGCCCGGCGCGAGCACCACCGGAACCGAGAGGATCGCCAGCAGCGGCACGGCGATGAAGGCCGGACGTCGCCCGTGCACGAGCACCCCGTCGACCATGATGGCGAGCGCGGCGATGCCGCTCGCCATCACGAACCGGATGCCATCGTCAGCCACGGCCGGAATCGACTGCTCGGCGATCGAGATCTCGCCCGCGCCGATCAGCTCGACGAAGCGCTGCGCCGTCGCGGGCAGCGGCACCACGCCGAGAAAGGCGGTGTCGGCGGCGAACAGCACCGTGAGGGCGAGCAGCGCACCGAACCCGGCGCCGATCGCCGACCACAGTGGGGCCCAGCGCCGCACCCGCGTGCGCACGAGCCCGGCCGCCGCGATCGCCGCCGCGCACACGGCGATCGTCGACGGACCCCACAGCCCTTCGTCGAGGATCACCCCGAACGCCGTCAGTGCGGCCGCCACCGCGAGCAGGGCGGCGGCGCTCAACACCCATGATCCGCGCGGCCGGGGCTCGTTCCGCTCAGCCATGGGGCACCAGCAGCTCGCGCGCCGCGTCGGGCGCGGCCGACCCCTCGCCGATGAGCGCGAGCCAGGCGGCATCGGGCGTCGAGCGCGCCGACACGCGGGCGACACGCCACCCGGCCCGCTCGAACGCCGTGCGCACGGGGTCGAGGTCGATCGCCGACGGGTCCGTCGCGGTCGCGCCGCCCGTGGTGCGCGGCGGCGCGACCCGCGCCGGGGTGCCGACCAGCAGCGCCACGGCGGGGGCGCGCGGGGAGCGCTGGGCGAGCATCCAGGTCAGGGTCTCGTCGTCGGGGGCGGCCGCGATCGCGACGACGGGCGGGGCACCGGATGCGGAGCGCGCGTCGAGGTCGGCGACCCGTCCGCCCAGCTCGATGATGGCGAGCTCGCCGAGCACGTCGCCGACGGGCCCGTCGGCAACGGGGGCGTCGACCGCGCGCGGGGCGGGCGTCGCGAGGTCGACGGAGTAGCCGCGTTCGGCGAGGTGCACCGCGGCCGAGGCCGCCATGCGCACCGCCCACTCGAAGCCGGCACTCGAAGCCGGGCGACCGCGGCGGGCAGGCAGGGCGTCGCCGTAGCCGGTGGCCTGGGTGTCGAGCACGATGCGCGCGTGCGGGCCGGCCTGCGGTTCGTCTTGCCGCACCATGAGCTCGCCCTGGCGGGCGGTGACCCGCCAGTGCACGCGGCGCAGGGCGTCGCCGTCGCGGTACTCGCGCGTGACCACGTCATCGTCGGCGCGCTCGCGCGAGCGCGCCGTGCGCTGGCCCTGCTCGGTGGAGGGGTCGGGCACCGGCCCCGCCGGCAACGGCGTGACGAGGGGCAGCACCAGCTGCGCCACCTGCGCCTGCGTGTCGGTCACGCGCAGCGCGAGCGCGAAGGGGTCGCGGTCTTCGATGAGCAGCGGGCCCACGAGCGGCAGCCCGCGCCGCGTCGGCCAGTAGCGGTAGCGCACGGTGGCCGGTCGCCCGGCGATGATCTCGGGCAGCCGCCCGGGGCCGGCGAAGCCCGGAACCATCGGCACGCGCTCGACCCATTCGGCCGCACGGGCCCGCCCGCTCAGGGTCACGGTGACGCGCACCGGCTCACCCTCGGTCGCCACGACCGGCTCGAGCTGGCGGCCGATGCGCAGCTGGGGGCGCGAGCTGGCGATGAGCGCGAGCGCGATGAGCGGTGCCGCCGCCGCGATGGCCGCGACGGGCAGCAGCTCGGGCCGCTCGAGCAGGTACGCGAGCACCGTGAGCAGGGCGGCCGCCACGAGGAAGGCGATGCCGCGCGCGGTCAACCGGGGCATGGGCAGAACCTAGTCGCGCGCCGCCGGCAGAGGAACCGCTGTGGAGGCGACGATGCGCTCGACCACCTCGTCGACGCCGCGCACGAGAGAGCCGTCGGGGTGCTGGGCGCGCGGCATGAGCACGAGTCGGTGCGAGAGCACGGGCACGGCGAGCGCGTCGATGTCGTCGGGCAGCACGAAGTCGCGCCCGTCGAGGGCCGCCCGCGCGCGGCTCGCGCGCACCAGCTGGAGGGTCGAGCGCGGGCTCGCCCCCAGCCGCAGCGCCGGGTCGTCGCGCGTGGCCTGCACGATCGCCACGGCGTAACGCTCGACGGCGGGGCTCACGAAGACCTCGCGCACGGTCGCGATCATGCGGCGCAGGCCCTCGACGTCGATCACCGGCGTGACCCGGTCGAGCGGGCTGCCGTGCTCGCGGTCGCGCACCATGAGCGCTTCGCTCTCGGGGTCGGGGTAGCCGATCGAGATGCGGGCCATGAAGCGGTCGCGCTGCGCCTCGGGCAGGGCGTAGGTGCCCTCCATCTCGATGGGGTTCTGCGTGGCGACGACGAGGAAGGGCGTCTCGAGCCGGTGCGTGCGCCCGTCGACGGTGACCTGCTGCTCCTCCATGCACTCCAGCAGCGCCGACTGCGTCTTGGGGCTGGCCCGGTTGATCTCATCGCCGATGACGATGTGCGCGAACACCGGGCCCGGCGTGAACTCGAAGGTGCCCAGCTGCTGACGGAACACGCTGACGCCCGTGATGTCGGCGGGCAGCAGGTCGGGCGTGAACTGGATGCGCGAGATCGTCGCGTCGACACACCGCGCCAGCGCGCGGGCGAGCATCGTCTTGCCGACGCCGGGAACGTCTTCGATGAGCAGGTGGCCTTCGGCCAGGAGCACCGTGAGCGCCGCATCCACCGCATCGGGCTTACCGTCGAGAACGCTGTTCATGGCCCGCCGGATGCTCGCGCCGAGCTCGGCGAACTCCTCGCTGCTCAGCGCCGGCGAGGGGGCGGATGCGGACGTCGTCGTCATGCTCATTCCTCGACTCTCGCACGGTCTTCCGGAGCGTGGGCCGAGAATCCTCAGGCGGGGCCCGCGTCGAGGGCCGCAGCGCGGCCCTGCTCCCAGGCCTCCCGTGTGCCGAGACTGAAGAGGTCATCCTCCGGCCGACGGATGAGAACTCGGGCCCCCGGGGCCTCGTCGTGGAGCAGCCGGGCGAGCCCGCGCACGATCGCCACCGGCACCCCGGTCGCCTTGCCCTTGACGAGGTCGGCCGCGGCGGCGATCTCGTCGCCGACCGCCGGGGCCGTCACCTCGAGCAGCTTGCCCGCGGCATCGCGCGTGCCGCGCAGGTCGTCGAGCAGACGCACGCCGCTCGCGCCGATGACGATGTCGGTCTGCCCCTCGCGCCAGGCGCGGCCCGCGGTGTCGGTGATGACGACGCCGATCGGCGCGCCGACCGCGGCCTCGACGGCCGCCCGGATCGCCGCAGCGCTCGCGTCGGGGTCGAGCGGCAGCAGCAGCACGATGCCGTCGGCCGTGTTGCTCGCGTCGACGCCCGCCGCGGCCATCACGAGCCCGAGACGGTTCTCGACGATGCGGGTCGTGCCGCCGTCAGCCCGGGCCCGCGTCGCCACCACGCGAACGGTCTCGTCGGTGATGGCCTGCTCGCGATCGGCCGCGTGCACGATGCGTCCCTCCGCCTTGCTGACGATCTTGCTCGTCACGGCGAGGATGTCGCCCGGCGCCGCACCGGCGCGCACGGCGGCCTCGGCGATCAGCGCCGGCAGGTCGTCGCCCGGCGCGATCTCGGGCAGACCCGGGATGCCCCGCACGACCAGTTCGTCCATCCGCCCATTCTCCCCCGCGCCGCTCACGCCGCAGCGCCAGCGCACTCAGCCCCCGGGGCGCTCCGCGACGCTGCGGGTCGTCTTGCCGGCCAGGTGCGGGCCCGCCATCACGGGCTCATAGCGCGGCTGCTCGCCCGCGGGCACGCAGGTCGGCAGGGCCTCGACGATGGCGGAGTAGTTCGCGTTGTGGAAGAACGGCATGCTCTGGCGGCGCTGGCTGGCGGTGGCGGTCGACCCGGCCTCCGCATCCGGATTCACGACGCGGTGCAGCGTCGACGTCCAGCGGTCGTTCGTCCACCGGGCCATGAGGTCGCCGATGTTGATGACGAGCGCACCCTCGGTCGGCGGGATCGGCACCCAGGAGTCGGTCGCCGGGTCGTGCACCTCGAGGCCCGCTCGGCCGGCCTCCTGGCGCAGGATCGTCAGCGTTCCGTAGTCGGTGTGGGCACCGGCGCGCAGCTGACCGGGCTCGGGCGCCTGCGTCTGCTCGGGGTAGTTGATCGCCCGCAGGGCGCTCGGGCTCGCGTCGACGTACGGGGCGAAGAACCCTCCCGGCAGCTCGAGGCCCAGGGCGAACATCCGCAGCAGGCGGTCGGCGAGGTCGCTCATCGCCGCGTAGTACGTCTCCCACGCCGTCTGCAGCTCGGGCAGCGCGGCGGGCCAGAGGTTGGCGGTGAAGAGGGCGGCCTCCGTCTCGTCGTGGGGCGTGTGCCCCGCGCGGATGCCCGGCCCCATGTTGAACGACTCCTTCAGGTCGCCCGGGGTCACGTCTCCGCGCGAGGCCGCGAGCGACTCGCTGCGCATCGGGAAGTAGCCGTAGAGCCCGCCCATCGCGCGCTCGACCGCGAGCTTCTCCTGCAGCGGAAGGTCGAAGAAGGCGCGCGCGGTGCTCCAGGCGGCATCGGCGATGGCCGGGTCGACCCCGTGGTCGACGATCTGGAAGAAGCCGACGGTGCGCAGGGTCTCGTCGAACTCGCGGCCTACGACGGCCGGATCGCGGTCGATGCTGATGGTGGGAACAGCGAGGGCGGGGCTCATGGCGCCACGCTAGCGCCTCGGTCAGGCTCTGCACACCGGGCGGGCATCGCTCACCCAGACGACCCGCCTAGCGTGGGAGATCCGAGGAGAGAGGCTCCCCATGCTGACCCTGCTGCGCACCCTGACCGACCGCTTCGACCGTTTCGTGGTGTGGACCATGGAGACGTTCGGCATCAAGTTCGCCCGTCTGGCGCTGGGCGTGGTGTTCATCTGGTTCGGGGCGCTCAAGATGATCGGCGACCTCAGCCCCGCCTACGACCTCATCGCCGCGACCGTCTACTGGCTGACGCCCGAGATCATCATCCCTCTGCTCGGACTGTGGGAGGTTGCGATCGGCGTCGCCTTCCTCTTCCCGCCGCTCACGCGCCTCGCGCTGCTGCTGCTGATTCCGCAGATGCCCGCGACCTTCCTGCCACTCGTGCTGCTGCCCGCCGTCACCTTCACCGTCGTGCCCTGGGGCCTCACCCTCGAGGGCCAGTACATCGTGAAGAACCTCGTGGTCATCGCGTGCGCGCTCATCATCGGCGGCACGGCGCTGCGAAAGGACCGCTCCGATCGCGAGGCGCGTACGGGCGCGATCGAGGTTCCCGTCGCCGCCCGCTAGACCGGCGAACGCCCCTCGGCGAGCATCGCGACGTAGTCGGCGAGCTTGCGGGCACGCGTCTCGGCGCGCACGACCCCGTCGAGCCGGAACACGATGCCGAACCGCGCCTGGGCGCTCAGCGCGGTGAAGGTCGCCGCCGC
>JAIXXG010000051.1 GCA_027490915.1 Microbacteriaceae bacterium | reverse complement strand
TGAGCTTCGACCCCGAGGCCGCGGGCGTGCTCGACGTGCCCGACCCGTACTACTCCGACGCGGCGATGTTCGACGCCGTGCTCGCCATGATCGAGCGCTCGTGCACAGCGCTCTTCCGCCAGCTCGAACCCGGAATCCGACAGGGAGTCTCCTCATGAGCCCGCTCAGCATCCAGCCCCTCAGCCCGCTCGACGGGCGCTACCAGCACCAGGTCTCGGCGCTCGGCGAGCACCTGAGCGAGGCCGGGCTCAACCGGGCACGCATCCAGGTCGAGGTCGAGTGGCTCATCCACCTCACCGAGGCGGAGCTCTTCGGGGCGCGGCAGCTCACGGCCGAGGAGGCCCGCCAGCTGCGGGCGATCGTCACCGACTTCGGCGACGACGACATCGCCGATCTCGCGCGCCGCGAGGCCGTCACCCGCCACGACGTGAAGGCGGTCGAGTACCTCGTCCGCGACAAGCTCGCCGCCCTCGGGCTGACCGAGCTCGCCGAGCTCACCCACTTCGCGTGCACGAGCGAGGACATCAACAACCTCGCCTACGCGCTCACGATCCGCGCGGCGGTGCGCGATGTGTGGATGCCGCGCGCACGATCGGTGATCGAGACGCTGCGCGGCCTCGCCGTCGCTCTGCGCGACGTGCCGATGCTCGCGCACACCCACGGGCAGCCGGCCACACCCACGACGATGGGCAAGGAGCTCGCCGTGACGGTGCACCGTCTCGAGCTGCTGATGGAGTCGGTGGAGCAGGTCGAGTACCGCGGCAAGTTCTCCGGCGCGACGGGCACCTTCTCGGCCCACCTCGCCGCCGACCCTGACCACGACTGGATCAGCGCCTCGCGCGACTTCGTCACCGGACTCGGGCTCACCTGGAACCCGCTCACCACCCAGATCGAGTCGCACGACTGGCAGGCGCAGCTCTACCAGCGCATCAGCCACGTGGGGCGCGTGCTGCACAACCTGTGCACCGACGTCTGGACGTACATCTCGATGGGCTACTTCCGGCAGATCCCGCAGCCGGGCGCGACCGGCTCATCGACGATGCCGCACAAGATCAACCCGATCCGCTTCGAGAACGCCGAGGCCAACCTCGAGCTCGCGAGCGCGCTGCTCGACTCGCTCGCCGCGACCCTCGTCACCTCCCGGCTGCAGCGCGACCTCACCGACTCGACGACCCAGCGCAATATCGGCGTCGCGCTCGGGCACTCGCTACTCGCCCTCGACAACATCGAGAAGGGCCTCGGCGAGATCGCGATCGATGAGCAGGCGCTCGCGCGCGATCTCGACGCCAACTGGGAGGTTCTCGGGGAGGCGATCCAGACCGTCGTGCGCGCCGAGATCACAGCCGGGCGCAGCTCGATCGCCGACCCCTACGCGATGCTCAAGGAGCTCACGCGCGGGCACCGCGTGGGGCCGGATGCCCTGCGCACCTTCATCGACGGGCTCGACATCGGCGACGACGCCAAGCGGCGGCTGCACGCGCTGACGCCCGCGGGGTACGTCGGCGCCGCATCCCGCCTCGTGCGGTTCATCGAGGCGGAGTGACCCGCACCCCTCAGTCGTTGAGGGTGTCGGGCTGACGCTCGCCGTCGGCGGGACGGTTCGGCGTCACGGCGAGCATGAGCATGGCCAGCGTGATCAGGCCGAGCACGAAGGCCCCGCCGAGCACGATGAGCGAGAAGATCAGCTCGCGGGTCACCATCAAGGTGATGAGGCCGACGAACACCGCGACGATCCCTGCCAGGCCGACGAGCTCGGCGGGGCGGAGGGTGATGCGGGCGGTGGGCTCGGTCATGATGCGGCACCTTCTTCTGCGGAAGCGGCCCGGCGGAGGCTGACCCCCGCGATGGCCAGGTAGACGCCGAGCATGACGGCGTAGGCGCCGAAGAACCCGACGGCGCTGACGGGGTCGCCGACGAAGGCGAGCACGAGGGCGAGGGCGAGGGTGCCGCCTCCGATGACGACGGCGTCGCGGGCGAAGCCGCTGCGATCGCGGTGACGGATGCCCCAGACGAGCTCGAGCGCTCCGGCGAGCACCGCGTACCCCCCGATGAGCAGCAGCAGCAGCGCGAGTCCGGCCGCGCCGGAGACCAGCACGGCGACCGCGAGCGCGCCGACGAGGGCGGCGACGAGCGACAGCCCGCGGTGCAGGCCACGCACGGGCTCGGCCGCCCGCATGCGCAGGGCTGTGACGAGCAGCACGAGCGACGAGCCGAGGCCGAAGACGGCGAGCATCGTGAGCCCGACGACGGGGGAGTGGTCCGCCGTGAAGGTGATGATGAGCCCGGCGGCGATCGCGGGCACCGCACGCAGAACCGGAGCGAGCCACGGCGATCGCGCGGCAGGCGCTGCGGCAGCGGCGGAAGGGTCGGAAGTCACGTCGCCCATCGTACGGCGGGCAGCATGAGAGCGGCCTGCGACCGTGGCGGCAGGCCCGGGTCGCGAGGGCGGCGAGGTGCCGAGGCGGGCGGCGGGCAGTGAGCGCACGGCGGAGTGCGGAGGGGCGGGGTGCGGAGGGGCGGGGTGAGGAGCGACGTGCGGCGCTACATGCCCCGGGGCATGTCGGCGAAGCGCGACAGGTGACCCTGGAACGCCACCGTGATCGTCTTGGTCGGACCGTTGCGGTGCTTGGCGACGATGAGGTCGGCCTCGCCGGGGCGCGCGCTCTCTTTCTCGTACGCGCTGTCGCGGTGCAGCAGGATCACCATGTCGGCGTCCTGCTCGAGCGAGCCCGACTCGCGCAGATCGCTGAGGGCGGGCATCTTGTCGGCACGCTGCTCGGGGCCGCGGTTGAGCTGCGACAGCGCCACGACGGGAACCTGCAGCTCTTTGGCCATGAGCTTGAGCGCCCGCGAGAACTCGCTGACCTCCTGCTGGCGGCTCTCGACCCTCTTGCCGCTCGTCATGAGCTGCAGGTAGTCGATGATGACCATCTTGAGGCCGACCTTCTGCTTGAGACGGCGGCACTTGGCGCGGATCTCGACGAGCGTCATGTTCGGGCTGTCGTCGATGTACAGGGGCGCGTCGTTGATGCGCCCGCGCACCTGGGCGATCGTCGTCCAGTCGCGCTGATCGACCGTTCCCTTGCGCATCGCCTGCAGGGGCACCGAGGCCTCGGCCGACAGCAGGCGCATGGCGATCTCGCTGCGCCCCATCTCGAGCGAGAAGATGATGGTCGGCAGGTCGTGCTTGATGGCGGCGCCGCGCGCGAAGTCGAGCGCGAGGGTCGACTTTCCGAGCGCGGGGCGGGCGGCGACGAGGATCAGCTGCCCCGCGTGCAAGCCGTTGGTGAGCTCGTCGAGGTCGGCGAACCCCGTGGGCACGCCGGTCATCGAGCCGTCGCGGCCCTTCGCTGCCTCGATCTCGTCGATCGCCGCGGTGACGGCCTCGGTGAGCGGAATGAAGTCCTCCGCCTCGACCCCGCCGGCGACGCCGTAGATCTCGGCCTGGGCGTTGTTGACGAGATCGGTGACCTCGCCCTCGGAGGCGTAGCCCATCTGCACGATGCGGGTGCCGGCCTCGACGAGGCGCCGCAGCACCGCCTTCTCGGCGACGAGGGAGGCGTAGTAGCCCGCGTTGGCCGCGGTGGGGACGATCGCCGTGAGCGTGTGGAGGTAGTCGGCGCCGCCAGCGCGCGACAGCGAGCCCGATTTCGTGAGCTCGTCGGTGACCGCGATGACGTCGGTCGGCTCGCCGTGCGAGTAGAGGGTGAGGATGGCCTCGAAGATGACCTCGTGCTTGGGGATGTAGAAGTCGACGCCCCGGACGCTCTCGATGACATCGGCCACGGCGTCTTTGCTCAGGAGCATGCCGCCGAGTGCGCTCTGCTCGGCGAGCAGGTCGTGCGGGGGCACCCGCTCGGTCGACCGGGTCTCGCTCGGAGCGGCGCCCGAGGCGGCCGAGATGTGCGCGATGGACATGATCGACTCCCCTCGTCTTCTCGATGCAGTGGACACCACCGGTCTAGCGCCCACCTCCGACCCCCGTGCTGCGGGCGATGAGCGGAACGCTCCCGGCTGGCGACGCCCCACCCTAGGAACGCGGCTGGTCGGGCCTCAAGTCGACCCTGTGGACAACGCTGTGGAAGCCTGCGGAGAAACGCCGGGCGCTGTGTGGGCAACCTGTGGAGTGCTCTGTGGGATCACGCCGCGATCTGCGCTCAGAACACTCCCTGACCAGGCTTTTTGTTTCTCACACCATGTGTGGAGAAACAGGCTTCAAGTGCACCATGAAGCTTGTCGGGACTGGGGGTGACGATGTGGACGGATCACCTGTCTACCCCTTGACAGCGGGCAGAGAAAAGCGGTACTCGCGCCGGGGCGCGAGTACCGCTTCTCGAGGGTGCGAAGGCTACTTCGCGGCGACGACCGAGACCGTGATGGTCGCGACGATGCCGTCACGCAGCTTCAGGATCGCCTCGTGCGAGCCGAGTCCCTTGATGGGGGCGACCAGCTCGATGAGTCGCTTGTCGACCGAGCCGAGACCCGCCGCCGCGACCGCGTCGGCGATGTCACCGGTCTTGACCGAACCGAAGAGACGCCCCTCGGCGCCGGCCTTGACCGCCAGCGTCACGGGGTTCGCCTCGAGGCGTGCCTTGAGGTCCATGGCCTCCTCGATCGTGGCGTGCTCGCGCGCGGCGCGGGCGGCCTTGATCGACTCGACCTGCTTCTCACCGCCGCGCGTCCACGCCACGGCGAGGCCCTGAGGGATGAGGTAGTTGCGGGCGTACCCGTTGCGCACCTCGACGACGTCGCCCGGGGCACCGAGCCCCGTGACGTCCTGGGTGAGGATCAGCTTCGACATCGGGTGCTCCTAACGGCCCGCGCCCGCGTACGGAAGCAGTGCCATCTCGCGCGCGTTCTTGACGGCGCGGGCGATGAGGCGCTGCTCCTGCACGGAGACACCGGTGATGCGGCGAGCACGGATCTTCCCGCGCTCGGAGATGAACTTGCGGAGGGTCGCGACGTCCTTGTAGTCGATGACGCCGACGCGGATCGCCTTCGCGGGGGCGGCGTTCTTCGCGCCCTTCCCGCCGCGCGGCTTGCGGCGGTCGCCGCTGCTCTTGCCAGCCATGTGGTTGTCCTTTGCTTACAGGTGATGCGGAATCGATGCGGAGGCGCCGAGCGCCTGCCGGATCAGAACGGGGTGTCGTCCGAGAACGAGCCGGGCGTGTTCCAGACATCGCCGCCGGCCGCCGGGGCCGCCGGAGCGCCCCAGGGCTCGTCGGCGATCGGTGCGCCGCCGCGGCCGCCGCCCATGGCACCGCCCGCGCTGCTCGCGCTGCGGGTGACCTGGGCCGTCGCGTACCGGAGGCTCGGGCCGATCTCGTCGACCTCGAGCTCGATGGTGGTGCGCTTCTCGCCTTCCTTCGTCTCGTACGAGCGCTGCTTCAGGCGGCCCTGCGCGATGACGCGCGAGCCCTTCGTCAGCGACGACGCGACGTGCTCGGCGAACTCGCGCCAGACGCTCGCTCGGAGGAAGAGGGCCTCGCCGTCCTTCCACTCGTTCGACGCGCGGTCGAACGAGCGCGGAGTCGAGGCGATCGTGAAGTTCGCGACGGCGAGTCCGCTCTGCGTGTAGCGCAGCTCGGGGTCGGCGGTCAGGTTGCCGACAACGGTGATGATGGTCTCGCCGGCCACGATTACTCCGCGGCCTTGGCGTTCGCGGCGGCCTTCGACGCGCGAGCGGCCTTCGCCTCGGCGCGCGCCGTGTTCTCGGCCTCGATCGACGCGGCGCGGGCCACGGCCTCCTCGGTGCGGAGCACCTTGGTGCGCATGACGGCCTCGCTGAGCTTCAGCTGGCGGTCGAGCTCCTGGGTCGCGGCCGAGGTCGCCGTGAAGTTGACGACGGCGTAGATGCCCTCGCTCTTCTTGTTGATCTCGTACGCGAGCCGGCGACGGCCCCAGATGTCGACGTTCTCGATGGAGCCGCCGTCGTTCCGGATCACGCCGAGGAACTTGTCCAGGCTCGGAGCGACAGTGCGCTCATCGATCTCGGGGTCGAGGATGACCATCAATTCGTACTGATGCATGACTCACCCACCTCCTTCGGACTCGAACGGCTGCAGACGGTCTGCAGCAGGAGGGTTATGGCATCGGTCGCCGCCACCCGTGGGCGGGGCAACCTGCAGAGTCTAGTGGGATGCGGAGGCCGACTCAAACCACGCCCGGGTCATGCGCGCTCGGCGTACCAGTCGCGCAGCCGGCGCTCGGCCTCCTCCGCGCCGAGCGGCCCCTCGTCGAGCCGTGTCTCGAGCAGGAACCGGTAGGCCTCGCCGACGAGCGGCCCCGGCCGCAGCCCGAGGATCGCCATGATCTGCTCGCCATCGAGATCGGGCCGGATCGCCGCGAGCTCCTCCTGCTCGGCGAGCGCCGCGATGCGGCGCTCGAGCTCGTCGTAGGCGCCGCGCAGACGGGCCTCCTTGCGGCGGTTGCGGGTGGTGACATCGGCGCGGGTGAGGATGTGCAGGCGCTCGAGCAGGTCGTCTGCATCGCGCACGTACCGGCGCACCCCCGAGTCGGTCCAGGGGGCGTCGGCGTAGCCGAAGAACCGCAGGTGCAGCTCGATCAGGCGACTGACGGCACCGATCGTGTCCTTGTCGAACCGCAGCGCCGTGAGCCGCTTGCGGGCGAGCTTCGCGCCGACGATGTCGTGGTGATGGAAGGTGACGGCTCCGCCAGCCTCGACCTTCTTCGTCGCGGGCTTGCCGATGTCGTGCAGCAGGGCGGCGAGGCGCAGCACCGTGTCGGGGGGCGACCCCGGATGCCGCTCGTTCTCGAGAGCGATCGCCTGGTCGAGCACGGTGAGCGAGTGCTCGTACACGTCCTTGTGGTGGGCGTGCTCGTCGACCTCGAGCCGCAGGGCCGGCAGTTCGGGCAGCACGTGATCCGCGAGCCCCGTGAGCACGAGCAGCTCGAGGCCCCGTCGCGGAGACGCGGTGGCGAGCAGCTTGACGAGCTCGTCGCGGAGGCGCTCGGCCGACACGATCGACAGGCGCTCCCGCATCCGTGCCATCGCCTCGACCACCGCCGGGTCGACGTCGACGCTCAGCTGCGCCGCGAACCGGGCCGCCCGCAGCATCCGCAGCGGATCGTCGCCGAACGAGACCTCGGGCGGGCTCGGCGTCATGAGGCGGCGCGCGAACAGGTCGTCGAGGCCGCCCGAGGGGTCGACGAGGGTAAGCGAGGGGAGGCGGAGCGCGAGCGCGTTCATCGTGAAGTCGCGGCGCACGAGGTCGCCCTCGAGGCTGTCGCCGAACGCGACCTCCGGCTTGCGCGACTCCGGGCTGTAGGCATCGGCCCGATAGGTCGTGATCTCGACGGTGTGATCGCCGAGTCGGGCCCCGATCGTGCCGAAGGCGCGCCCGATGTCCCAGTGGGCGTCGGCGACCGGGCGCACGATGCGCACGATGTCGTCCGGTCGGGCCGACGTGGTCAGGTCGAGGTCGTTGACCGGCCGGCCGAGGAAGGCGTCGCGCACCGGGCCGCCCACGAGCGCCAGCTCGTGCCCCGCCGCCTCGAAGCGTGCGGCCAGGGTCGCGAGCGGCTCGGCGGAGGCCAGCTCGCGCAGTCGGCTGACGGCCGCGGCCACGCTCTCCATAGTCACCAGAGTCTAGACTTCCCCCCATGGCGACCGAGCGGCGACGGGGTGGTCGCCGCGCACCCCGGTCGGAGGCTTCCGCGCACCGGCGCCGCGCAGCCCGCCTGGTCGCGACGCTCACCGCCGCCGCGCTGTCCCTGTCGGGCGCGCTCCTGAGCGGGGCCCTCGCGGCCGGCGCGAGCGCCGCGCCGAGCGGGCCGCGCACGAGCCCCGTCGCGACGTCGACCACCGACGGATCGGACGAGACCGCGATCGCGCTCGCCGCGGCGCCCGCCGCGAGCGGCATCGCGCGCCCGGGCGACCCGCTCAGCGTGCGCGTCACCGTGACCAACCTCGGCGATTCCGCGACGCCCCCGCTCACCGTCGAGCTGGCGATCGCGGGTGCGGAGCCCGCGAACGCGGACGACGTCGCGGCCTGGTTCAACGGCGAGACCATCGGCCTCGAGGAGCGGGTCGCCGCCGCGGCGGAGCTGTCGCCGGTCGAGCCGGGATCGAGCGCCGTGCTCGACCTGATCGTCGACGATGCGGCGACGGCGCTCAGCGGCGGGTTCGGGGCGCGCGCGGCGGTCGTGCGCGCGAGTGCCGAGGGGGAGCTCATCGTGGCCGACCGCACGGCCGTCGTCTGGGTGCCCGCGGGCACCACCCCGGCCGCGCGAACCGTCTTCGTGGCGCCCATCTCGACCCCGGGCATCGAGGAGGGTCTGCTCACCAGCGCCCAGCTCGAGCAGCTGACGGGCGAGGCCGGCGCTCTCACGCGGCAGCTCGACGCGGTGGCCGGCCGCCCGGTGATGGTCGCGATCGATCCGCGCGTGGTGGCGTCGATCCGGCTGCTGGGGGCGTCGGCCCCCGCGAGCGCGACCGCCTACCTCGACCGCCTGGCGGCGATGCCGAACGAGACCTTCCTGCTGCCGTGGGCCGACGCCGACCTGCCCGCCGTGCTCGCCGCAGGCGCGAGCCCCGTGGCGCCCGAAGGGGCCGGAACCCTCGAGTCGAGCACCGAGACCACCGCGACCGATGACCCCGAGCCCGGCCCGGCGCCGCTCACCCTCGCCGACGCCGCCGACTGGCCCGCGACGCTGCGCGATGTCGTCTGGTCCGAGACCCCCCTCGCGCCCGCCGTGGCCACCGCGCTGACGGATGCGGGAACCCAGCTCGTCGTCGCCCCGACCACCCCGTCCGCGGGCGGGGCGACCGTGCAGGAGGCCGAGGGTCTCCGCCTCCTGCGGGTCGACGCCGCACTCTCCGCGTCCGCCCGCGACGCGAGCACGGCACCCTCGCAGCAGCGATTCGATCGGGCGATCGCCCGGGTGTCGGCACTGCTCGCCGCCGCGGCCGCCGAGCAGCCGGGCATCCCCGCGATCATCGCCCTCACCCGCGACGAGCTGCCCTCGAGCGACCGCCTGATCGACACCATCGGCCGCACCGTGTCGCTGCCGTGGTCGACCGCCAGCTCGGCGACCGAGGCCCTCAGCACGACCGCGTCGTCCGCCGAGCTGGAGGAGCCGGCGACCGACGCAGCGCGGCTGGCCGCGGTGCGCGACGCGCTCGCCGCGGAGAGCGCCGACCGCGCGTTCGCGAGCATCGCGACGGCGCCCGCCTCCATCACCGATCGTCGGCGCCTCGAGCTGCTGGCGGCGCTGTCGGCCGGATGGGGCGATCAGTCGGTGGCGGCGCTGCAGCGCTTCGTCGACAGCTCGATCGCCCTGCGGCAGTCGGTGCGGGTGGCCGAGAGCAGCTCGATCACGCTGTTCGCCGACCGCGCCTCGCTGCCGGTCACGGTGCAGAACGACCTCGACGTCGCGGTGCGGGTCTTCGTGCGGGTCGACCCCGACACGACGCAGCTGCGGGTGCTCGACCAGCGGGTGGAGGTGCTCGTCGAGCCGCGCTCGCAGACGCGCGCGCTCGTTCCGGTCGAGTCGCTCACGAACGGCCAGGTCGACATCACGGTGACCGTGCGCGACGCGGCCGGCGCGCGCATCGGGTCTCCGACCCGTGTCGCGCTCAACCTGCAGGCCGGGTGGGAGACCGCGGGCACGATCGCGGTGGCCGGGGCCGTGGTGCTGCTGCTGGGCGTCGGCATCACGCGCGACATCCGCAAGCGCCGGCGCCGGCAGACGGCGGAGGCCGAGTGAGCGCCCCGGAGCACGGCGGGGTCGGCCGCGCGAGCGTCATCATGGCGTCGGGCACGGTCGTCTCGCGCCTTCTCGGCTTCATCAGCGCGGTCGTGCTGGCCCAGACCATCGGCACCGTCGGAGCGGGCGCCGACGCCTTCGCGCTCGCCAACCAGCTGCCGAACACGATCTACGCGATCGTCGCCGGCGGGGTGCTGAGCGCGGTGCTGGTGCCCCGCATCGTGAAGGCGGCTCTCGACGACGATGGCGGTCAGCGCTTCATCAACCGTCTGGTCACCCTCGGCCTCGTGGTCTTCCTGATCGCCGCGGTGCTCGCGACGCTCGCCGCGCCGCTGCTCGTCGGGCTGTACGCGCAGCAATCGGTCGACGGCTCGCGCGGATTCTCAGAGGATGAGCTCGCGCTCGCCGTCGCCTTCGCCTACTGGTGCCTGCCGCAGGTTCTCTTCTACGCCGTCTACGCCCTGCTCGGGGAGGTGCTCAACGCCCGCCGCGTGTTCGGCCCCTTCACGTGGGCGCCCGCGCTCAACAACGTCGTCGCGATCTTCGGCCTCGTCGCCTTCACGCTGCTGTTCTCCGGCGATCTCACGCAAGCGACCACCTGGACCCCCGCGATGGTCGCGACCCTCGCCGGCTCGGCGACGCTCGGCATCGCCGCCCAGGCGCTCGTGCTCTTCGCGTTCTGGCGACGCGCCGGCCTGCGCTACCGACCCGACTTCCGCTGGCGCGGGGTCGGGCTCGGGGCGACGGGGCGCGCGGCCGGCTGGGTGTTCGGCATGGTCATCGTGACCCAGCTCGCCGGCATCGTGCAGGCCAACGTCGCCTCGCTGTCGGCGGCGGGCGGCGAGCCCTCGCTCGCGGTGCTGCGCTTCTCGTGGCTCATCTTCATGCTGCCCCACTCGGTCGTGACGGTGTCGCTCGCGACCGCCTACTTCACCCGCATGAGCGCGCACGCGCGCGACGGCGACCGGGATGCGGTGCGCGCCGATCTGAGCGAGTCCCTGCGCCGCATCCTCCTGCTCATGGTGCTGGCGACCGTCGGCCTGCTCGTCGTGGCGGGCCCGTTCGCCCGCGTGTTCGGCGGCGAGCCGACCGCGGTGGAGGGCATGGCCCGGGTCATCGCGGCCTTCGTGCTCGGGCTCATCCCGTTCACCGTGCTGTTCGTGGTGCAGCGGGTGTTCTACGCCCTCGACGACACGCGCACTCCGTTCTTCATGCAGCTGGCGCAGTCCGGTCTCTTCGTGGCCGGTGCGGCGATGGTGGCGACCCTGCCGGCCGGTCAGATCGCGCTCGGCATCGCTCTCGTGACCTCGGCGGCGGGCACGGCGCAGACCGTCATCGGCCTCCTGCTGCTGCGGCGCCGGCTCGGGCGTCTCGACGGGCGCCGGCTCGCCGTGCGGGGCGCTCAGTACGCTCTCGCCGCGCTGCCGGCGAGCATCGCGGGCATCCTCGTGGGCTGGCCGCTCGGGGCCTTCGCCACCGACGGCGCCGCGCGCTCGAGCGAGGTGGCCGCGGTCGTGACGATGCTCGCCATCGCCGTGGTCATGACCGCGGTGTACGCGGGCGTGCTCGCGCTGCTGCGGGTCGCCGAGCTCGACGACATCGTGCAGCCCATCGCGCGCCGCCTGCGGCGGCGGTGAGCATCCCCGCCATGAACAGCCGGTGAACGTCGCCGAGCACGGAATACCGCCCGCCTACACTGGGTTGACGCTGCTGACCGTCCGCGGTGCACGGCACACGATGCGACCGCGAGAATGAGGGAGACCATGCGCCACGTCATCATCATCGGCTCCGGGCCGGCCGGCTACACGGCGGCGATCTACGCCGCGCGCGCCAACCTGCAGCCGCTCGTGATCGCCAGCTCGGTCGAGTTCGGCGGCGAGCTCATGAAGACCACCGAGGTCGAGAACTTCCCGGGATTCCCCGAGGGCATCATGGGCCCCGACCTCATGACCCGCATGCAGCAGCAGGCCGAGCGGTTCGGCGCCGAGATCGTGTACGACGATGTCGTGTCGCTCGAGCTGGAGGGCCCGGTCAAGGCCGTCACGCTCGGCAACGGCGACCGCCACGAGGCCCACGCCATCATCTACGCGACCGGCTCGGCGTACCGCAAGCTCGGGCTCGCCGATGAGGAGCGCCTCAGCGGCTACGGGGTCTCGTGGTGCGCGACCTGCGATGGCGCCTTCTTCCGCCAGAAGCCGGTGGCCGTCATCGGCGGCGGCGACTCGGCGATGGAGGAGGCGACCTTCCTCACCCGCTTCGCCGACAAGGTCTACATCGTGCACCGCAGCGAGACCTTCCGCGCCTCGGCGGCCATGCTCGACCGTGCTCGCGCGGACGAGAAGATCGAGTTCATCACCAACGCCCGCGTCGAGCACATCTACGGCGCCGACCTGGTCAGCGGCATCGGCCTGGTCGACACCGAGACGGGCGAGGAGCGCACGCTCGACGTGCAGGGCGTCTTCGTCGCGATCGGCGCCGACCCGCGCACCCACCTGGTGCACGGCGTGCTCGAGCTCACCGAGCAGGGCACCATCGCGGTGGATGGCCGCTCGTCGCGCACGAGCGTGCCGGGCGTCTTCGCCGCGGGCGATGTCGTCGACCCGACCTACAAGCAGGCCATCACCGCCGCCGGCAGCGGCACGGTGGCCGCGCTCGACGCCCAGCACTACCTCGAGACCATCGCCGACGCCGCCCGCAGCACCGCGGCCGTCGCCGGCTGACACCGACCGACCCACTGCAAGGAGACCCCATGAGCACGCGCGATGTCACCGACGCCACCTTCGAGGCCGAGGTTCTGAAGAACGAGAAGACGATCATGGTCGACTTCTGGGCCGAGTGGTGCGGCCCGTGCCGCGCCGTGTCGCCGATCCTCGACGCGATCGCCGCCGAGCACCCCGACAAGCTCGAGATCGTCAAGCTGAACGTCGACGACAACCCCGAGACGGCCATGAAGTACCAGATCACGTCGATCCCGGCCATGAAGGTCTTCCGGGGCGGCGAGGTCGTCAAGACCGTCATCGGCGCGAAGCCCAAGCCGGCCCTCGAGGCCGATCTCGCCGAGTTCCTGGCGTAATCACCCGTATTCTTGGTGCCACTGCCGACAGCGGCAGCGGTGCGGTGCGTCCGCATCGACGGACGAGCGCGGGCGGCATCATGACGATCTCCCCCGAGGGCACGACCCTCGACCCCTGGTACGAGCACTACGCCTCGCGCACGGCCGGGCTGAGCGCGTCGGAGGTGCGCGCCCTGTTCGCCGTGGCCTCGCGGCCCGAGGTCGTCTCGCTGGCCGGCGGCATGCCGGCGGTCTCGGCGCTGCCGCTCGACACCATCGCGGGCTCGATGGAGCGCGTCATGCGCGACCGCGGGCCCGCGGCCCTGCAGTACGGCTCGGGGCAGGGCACGCCGCAGCTGCGCGAGCAGATCCTCGAGGTCATGGCGCTCGAGGGCATCCGCGCGGGCGTCGACGACGTCGTCGTCACGACGGGCTCGCAGCAGGCGCTCGACCTGGTCGCCAAGCTGTTCCTCGACCCGGGCGACATCGTGCTGGCCGAGTCGCCCTCGTACGTCGGCGCGATGGGCATCTTCCGGTCGTACCAGGCCGAGGTCGCGCACATCCCGATGGATGCCGAGGGCATGATCCCCGAGGCGCTCACCGAACGCATCGCGAGCCTGCGCGCGGCGGGGCGCAGCATCAAGGTGCTGTACCTGATCCCGAACTTCCAGAACCCTGCGGGCGTGACGCTCTCGAGCGCGCGCCGGCTGGCGATCATCGACATCGCCCGGTCGGAGGGCATCCTCATCATCGAGGACAACCCCTACGGCCTGCTGTGGTTCGATCGCCCGGCTCCGGCCGCGATGCGCAGCGTCGAGGACGACGGCATCGTCTACCTGGGGTCGTTCTCGAAGACCCTCGCCCCCGGCTTCCGGGTGGGCTGGGCGCTCGCGCCGCACGCAATCCGAGAGAAGCTCGTTCTTGCGGCCGAGGCCTCGATCCTCAGCCCGAGCTCACTCAACCAGATGATCATCAGCGACTACCTCGACACCGCCGACTGGCGCGGGCAGATCGACGTCTTCCGCGGGCTGTACCGCGAGCGGCGGGATGCGATGCTCGACGCCCTCGAGCAGCACCTGCCCGACCTCTCGTGGGAGGTGCCCAACGGCGGCTTCTACGTCTGGGTCACCCTCACCGAGGGCCTCGACGCCAAGGCGATGCTGCCGCGCGCGGTGAAGGAGCTCGTGGCCTACACGCCCGGCACGGGCTTCTACGCCGACGGGCAGGGTCGGCAGAACATCCGCCTCGCCTTCTGCTACCCGCAGCCGGCCGAGATCCGCGAGGGAATCCGACGGCTCGCCACCGTCGTGCGCGGCGAGCAGGAGCTGCTGCAGACCTTCTCGGCGACCGGGCCGATCCCGGCCGTCGCGTACGACCCCCACGTCGCGAGCCCGCCGCCCAACATCGGCTGACCCCGCGCCGGCCACCACCAGCCCTGAGGACACCGTGCCGAACTCCGACGCCCCCCGCTCCGCCTCATCGCCCCACGCCGCCGCCCAGCGCGTGGCGGTGCTCGCCGGCGGCATCTCGCACGAGCGCGACATCTCGCTGAAGTCGGGGCGCCGCGTCGCCGACGGCCTGGCCGCACACGGGCTGGATGTGCAGCTGCTCGACCCCGATGCCGGCCTGCTGCCCGCGCTGCTGGCCGAGCGCCCCGATGTGGTCTGGCCGACCCTGCACGGGGCGAGCGGCGAGGATGGCGCGCTGCGCAGCCTGCTCGAGTTCCTCGGGCTGCCGTACGTCGGGTCGTCGGCCGGGGCCACCCGGCTGGCGTGGGACAAGCCGCGGGCCAAGACGATCGTCGAGCGAGCGGGAGTGCCGACACCGCACTCGATCGCGCTGACGCGCGACGCCTTCCGCGAGCTCGGGGCCGAGAGCGTGCTGAGCGTCGTGCGCGGCGAGCTGCCCCCGCCCGTGGCCGTGAAGCCGGCACAGGGCGGCTCGGCGCAGGGCGTGACGCTCGTCGACTCGGATGACGAGCTGCGCCGGGCCATGGTGCTCGCCTTCACCTACTGCGACGTCGCCCTGATCGAGCAGCGCATCACCGGGGTCGAGGTGGCCATCGGCATCATCGACACGGGCGATGGGCCCCGTGCCCTCCCTGCGGTCGAGATCGAGCCGCTGTCGGGCGTCTACGGCTTCGAGGCCCGCTACAACGCGGGGGAGACGCGCTTCTACGCGCCGGCTCGCATCAGCGACGCCGTGGCCGCGCGCGCGACCGAGGTGGCCCTCGCCGCGCACACGGCCCTCGGGCTATCGCACATCAGCCGCATCGACCTCATCATCGACGGCGCCGGCACCCCCTGGTTCCTCGAGGCGAGCGTCATGCCGGGGCTCACCGAGACGTCGACCTTCGCGCTGGCGCTCGAAGCGGCCGGCTACGACACCGGATGGGTCTACGCCGAGCTGGCGCACGCCGCTGTGCGGGGCACGCGCGGCTGAGGCGCCCGACGGCGCCCGACGGCGCCCGACGGCGCTCGACCGCGTCCGACCGCGTCGAGCTAGCGGAATGTCGAGCTAGCGGAAGCCGTCGTCGCCGAGCTCGGCGAGGATGCGATTGAGGTCACCGACGGTCGCGAAGTCGATGACGATCGAGCCCTTCTTCTGCCCGAGCGTGATCGTCACGCGGGTGTCGAGACGGTCGCCCAGACGCTCGGCGATCTCGTTGAGCTGCCCCTGACGGCCCCCGGCGGCGGGCTTCGCCGACTTCGGCTTCGGCGACGCGCCCGCGAGGAGGGCGGCCGCGGCCTCGGCCTGACGCACCGAGAGCTCCTCGTTCACGATCTTGTCGGCGAGCTTGAGCATCGCAGCGGGGGAGCCCGCAGCGAGCACGGCGCGCGCGTGGCCGGCGGTCAGCACACCGGCCGCGACACGGGTCTGAACGGTCTCGGGCAACTTCAGCAGCCGCAGGGTGTTGGTGATCTGCGGGCGCGAGCGGCCCAGTCGCTCAGCGAGCTGCTCCTGCGTGATGCCGAAGTCCTCGAGCAGCTGCTGGTACGCGCTGGCCTCCTCGAGCGGATTCAGCTGCGCACGATGCAGGTTCTCGAGAAGAGCATCCCGCAGCATGTTCTCATCGGCGGTGCTGCGCACGATCGCCGGGATCGCCTCGAGCCCCGCGATCGTCGATGCCCGCAGCCGACGCTCACCCATGATGAGCTCGTAGGCGGGCTCACCCGCCTTCGCCCCGGCGCGCTCGCGCACGACGATGGGCTGCAGCACGCCGAACTCACGCACGGAGTGCACGAGCTCCCGCAGCTCCTCCTCACGGAACTCGGTGCGCGGCTGCTGCGGGTTCGGCACGATGTCGCTCGGAGCGATGGCCGCGAGCCGTGCGCCGGGAACGGCGGCGAGCTGCTCGCCCTCCGTGGGGGCGGGCGCGGGGAAGAACACGTCGACCGGGCGCTCACCCTCACCGGTCGGGATCAGCGCGCCGATGCCGCGCCCCAGACCTGTCCGCTTCTGCGCCATCAGGCACCCCCTCCGCGTCGCGCGATCTCGGCGGCCGCCTCGAGGTACGAGAGCGAGCCCGGTGAGCCCTCGTCGTAGCTGATGACGCTCTGGCCGTAGCTCGGGGCCTCGCTGATGCGCACCGAGCGCGGGATGACCGTGTCGAGCACCTGGTCGGGGAAGTGCTCGCGCACGTCCTGCACGACCTGGTTGGCGAGGTTGGTGCGCGAGTCGTACATCGTCAGCAGGATCGTCGAGACCCGCAGCTGGGGGTTCAGGTGCCGCTCGATGAGCTGGATGCTGTTGAGCAGCTGGCTCAGACCCTCGAGCGCGTAGTACTCGCACTGGATGGGGATGAGCACCTCGCGAGCCGCGACGAAGGCATTGATGGTCAGCAGCCCGAGGGACGGCGGGCAGTCGATGAAGACGTAGTGGAAGGGGTGCTCGCCGGCGGCGAGGTACGCGTCGAGCGCCGTGCGCAGTCGCTGCTCGCGCGCGACGAGCGACACGAGCTCGATCTCGGCACCGGCCAGATGGATCGTCGCGGGAACGCAGTACAGCGCCTCGAACTCGGGGCTCTTCTGCACGACATCCGCGAGCGGGGAGTCGCCGACGATCACGTCGTAGACGCTCGGCGTCTCCGCCCGGTGCTCGACGCCGAGCGCCGTCGAGGCGTTGCCCTGCGGGTCGAGGTCGATGACCAGCACGCGCGCACCGGAGCGCGCGAGCGCCGCCGCGAGGTTCACCGTGGTCGTGGTCTTGCCCACGCCGCCCTTCTGGTTCGAGACCGTGAACACACGGGTCGTCGCGGGCAGCGGGAGGGGAGCGCCCGACAGGGCCAGGCGGCGGCGGGTGATCTCCGCGACCTCCCGCGCGAGCGGGGTGGTCTCGTCGTACACGCCCTCGGTGGTCACCAGTGAGCCTCCTGCTCGAATGTTTCACGTGAAACGGGCGCCCCTGCCGGACGCCCGCGCTGACCCTGACGGCCGCGGCGCGCGCGGCCTCCGGTCAGGATGCCCCGCCTACTGTAGCCCGAAACAGACGGGTAGCCTCGGGCAGCCGGTCGCCGCCGAGCTCCAGTACCTCGACGTCGGAGAGACGGTACCGGCGGACGACCTTGTCGGCGGCCGCGATCTCGTCGGCGACACGAGCGCCCTTGAGGAACAGCAGCTGACCCCCGGGCCGCACGAGCGGAGCGGTGATCGGGACGAGCGTGCGCAGGGCACTCACCGCCCGCGCGGTGACCTGGTCGAAGGGCCCCTGGGCCACCGCCTCCTCCGCCCGAGCCCGCAGCACCGTCACGTTGGTCAGGCCGAGCCGCTGCGTTTCGTCATGGAGCCAGTCCGTGCGGCGCTCCATCGGCTCGATGAGGGTCACGTGCACATCCGGGCGGGCGAGGGCGAGCACGAGGCCCGGCAGTCCCGCGCCGCTGCCGACGTCAGCCACCCGTCCATCCGCCTCCAGGAAGGGCGCCACGAGAGCGCAGTTCAGAACATGCCGGCTCCAGAGCCGCGCGACCTCGAGCGGACCGATGAGGCCGAGACGCTCGCCGTGCTCGGCGAGGTCGGCGGTGAACCGGCGGCCGAGCTCGATCGCTTCGCCGAGGATCTCCCGCGCGACCATGGGCTCGGCCTCGGCTTCGGGGGCGGGCGATGCCGACGTCATGCCCTGCGACGTGCCGCCCGCCGCCCGTGCCGGCGCGAACGATGTTTCACGTGAAACAGCGGGGCCGGTTTCAGCCACGACGGATGACCGTGTGCCGGTCTGCGCCCTCGCCCTCCGACTCGGAGACGAAGCCGCGCTCAGCGACCAGATCGTGCACGAGCTTGCGCTCGTAGCTCGACATCGGGGGGAGGGCCGCGGACGCGGCGCCCGCCTCGAGACGCTCCACGGCACGGTCAACCAGGCGCTGCAGCTCATCGGCGCGCGCGTCGCGCGAGCCGGCGACGTCCAGGATCAGTCGCGAGAACTCACCGGTGCGCGCGTGCACGGCGAGCCGGGTGAGCTCCTGCAACGCCGCGACCGTGTCGGGCTTCGAGAGGGTGCGGAGGGCATCCGGCTCATCGGCCTCGATGGCCAGGTAGACGCGGCCGCCGGTCGTGGTGATCTCGATGTCGCCGTCGAGGTCGGCGAGGTCCAGCAGCTCCTCGAGGTAGTCGGCCGCAATGTCGCCCTCGTCGACCGTCGTCGACGCCCCAACGGCGCCCTCGATCGGCTCGACGACGTCGGTGGGGAGATCGGTGGGGGAGCTCATGGTCTAGCGACCACCTTTCTTCTTGGCGCGGTTTTTGCTGACGGGCTGCTGCCGCTGCGGCTTCTTCGGCTCCTCGATCACGGTGCCCTCGGGCTCGTCATCGACGATGCCCTTCCGCTGGCGCTTCTTGGCGAGGCGGGCCTCGCGCGCGAGGGCGGCCTCGCTGCCGGGAGTCGGCATGTTCCGAATCACGATGAACTGCTGCACCATCGTCCAGATGTTCGAGACGAACCAGTAGAACATCACGCCGAGCGGGAAGGCGATGCCCGAGAAGAGGAAGACGATCGGCAGAACGTAGAGCAGGATGCGCTGCTGCCGGTACATCGGCGATGCCTTCATCTCAGCGCTCTGGTTCTTCGACATGATCTGCAGCTGGGTGATGAACTGCGACGCGGTCATCAGCACGATCAGGATGGCCGCGATGACGATGACCCACACGTTGCCGTCGTTGTTGACCATGGTCGCGCCGAGGGGCGCGATACCGAAGAGCGTCGCCCGCCCGAACTCCTGCGACAACTGCTCGTTGAGAAGACCCACACCGATGTGACCCTGGAACGAGCTGTTCAACACGGAGAACAGACCGAAGAAGATCGGCATCTGCACGAGGATCGGCAGGCACGACGCGAAGGGGCTGGTCTTGTGCTTGCCGTAGAGGGCCATCGTCTCGCGGGACATGGCCTCGCGCGAGAACTGGTCGCGCTTGCCCTTGTACTTGTCCTGGATCTTCTTGAGGTCCGGGGCGATCTCGAGCATCTTGCGCTGGCTCTTGATCTGGCGCACGAAGAGCGGAATGAGGGCAGCGCGCACGACGACGACGAGGCCGGCGATCGACAGCACCCAGGTGAGGCCGGCCTCGCTCTGGAGGCCGAGCACGGTGAACAGGGTGTGGAAGCCCACGAGGATGGCCTCGATGACCCACTTGATGGGCCAGAGGATGAGACCGAAGAAGTCCATGGGTCGTCTACGCCTTTCTGTCGAGCACGATGAAACCCCACCGGGTGCGCCGGTAGGGGGAGTTCTCTCTGACGGGCCAATCGTCGATGCCGCCGTCAGCCCAGGGGTGGCAGCGGGCCAGCCGCTTCGCGGTCAGCCAGCCGCCGTGCACGACGCCGTGCTCCTGCACCGCGCCGAGCCCGTAGGCCGAGCAGCTCGGGTAGTACCGGCAGACCTGGCCGTACAGCGGCGAGATGATCGCGCGGTAGACCCGAAGCAGAGCGATCACCGCGTTGCGCGGCACGAGCGCGATCGTGCGCGCGACTGCGACCACCGAGTCATTCATGCTGCCTGCACCGCCCGTCCGAGCACGTCCGCGACCTCCGAGCGCAGGGTATCCCAGGAAGCATCGCGGCTCCCGGGGAGAGCGCGGAGAACGATCAGCTGACCCGCGCGGGCGCGAGGGGCGGATTCGGCGCAGATCGCCTGCAGACGCCGACGGACGAGATTGCGCACCACGGCACCGCCGACCTGCTTCGACACCACGACACCGAACAGCGCGTGCTCCGACTCGGCATCGAGGCGGTAGCAGACGACGGACGGTGACACCGTGCGGCGACCACGACGGATCACGCGTCGATAGTCATCCGCTCGCGTCAGGCGGTGTGCTCGCGGGAGCACCGGCGCACTCAGGCGGAGAGTTCGGTGCGACCCTTGCGACGACGCGCGGCGAGGATCGCGCGGCCGGCACGGGTGCGCATGCGCAGACGGAAGCCGTGAACCTTCGCGCGGCGACGGTTGTTCGGCTGGAAGGTGCGCTTGCTCATGGTTCTCTCCTCGGCCCCTCGGGCCAGCGACGACGAAACGGATTGTCCGACCGCTGCGAGTCAGGTCAGGACGGAAGTCAACCGGTTAACAATAGGTCCCGGCTGTACGCCGGTCAAACCGTGCGGGTCGAGCCTGCATTATCCACACGGTGGGGAGACTCTGCTGGTACCGACGCGCCGCGTTCGGTTTACAGTTATCCACACCGCTGTCCACCGACTCCGAGGAGCCCTGATGTCCGCTGAGACCGAGTCGCCGCACGAGCTGTGGGAGTCGGTGAAGGCGGTGCTGACCGCTGACGAGCGCATCACTCCGCAGCTGCACGGCTTCATCAATCTCGTGGAGCCGCGCGGCGTCATGGCGGGCACCCTCTACCTCGAGGTGCCGAACGAGCTGACGCGCGGGATGCTCGAGCAGCGCATCCGGCTGCCCCTGCTCGGCGCCCTCACGTCGGTGGCCGACGACGCGGTGACGAGCTTCGCCATTGTGGTGAACCCGGAGATCACCCACGAGGTGCTCGACACAACGCCCGACGTCACCGAGCAGAGCCCCTCGTACATCGAGCAGCCGGTGGCGGCGCCTGTCATCGAGTCGACGGGCCGCCGCAGCGACAGCCGGCTCAACGAGAAGTACAGCTTCGACAACTTCGTCATCGGCGGCTCGAACCGCTTCGCGCACGCGGCGGCCGTCGCCGTCGCCGAAGCGCCGGCCAAGGCCTACAACCCTCTCTTCGTCTACGGCGAGTCGGGTCTCGGCAAGACGCACCTGCTGCACGCGATCGGCCACTATGCCGAGAGCCTCTACCCCGGCATCCGCGTGCGGTACGTCTCGAGCGAGGAGTTCACGAACGACTTCATCAACTCGATCGCTAACAACCGGGCGAGCCTCTTCCAGTCGCGGTACCGCGAGATCGACATCCTGCTGATCGACGACATCCAGTTCCTGCAGGGGAAGGACTCGACGCAGGAGGCGTTCTTCCACACGTTCAACACGCTGCACGATCACAACAAGCAGGTCGTCATCACGAGCGACCTCCCCCCGAAGCACCTGACGGGCTTCGAAGACCGCATGCGCAGCCGCTTCGAGTGGGGCCTGATCACCGATGTGCAGGCGCCCGACCTCGAAACGCGCATCGCGATCCTGCGCAAGAAGGCGCAGAACGACAAGCTGCAGGTGCGCGACGACGTGCTCGAGTACATCGCCTCCAAGGTCTCGAGCAACATCCGTGAGCTCGAAGGAGCGCTGATCCGGGTCACGGCCTTCGCGAATCTGAACCGCACGCCCATCGACCTGCAGCTCGTGCAGACCGTGATGAAAGACCTCATCAGCCTCGATGGCGACAACGTCATCGAGCCGGTCGACATCATCAATCACACCGCGGCCTACTTCAAGTTCACGGTCGACGACCTCTACGGCTCATCGCGCTCGCAAGCGGTGGCGACCGCGCGCCAGATCGCGATGTACCTCTGCCGCGAGCTGACCAACATGTCGCTGCCGCAGATCGGGCGCATGTTCGGCAACCGCGATCACACCACCGTGATGTACGCGAACAAGAAGATCAGCGAGCTCATGAAGGAGCGCCGCTCGATCTACAACCAGGTCACCGAGCTCACGAGCCGCATCAAGCAGAACCAGCGCTACAACTGACCTCCGCTGCGGGTGCGGGGGCACCCGTCGCAGGGGGATGCGAGGCCTCGTACAGCGTTCGTCCAGTTTCACTGGACGTTTCGCACACTGGGGACAGCCTGTGGATAACGTCCCGCGGTGTGGGGATGATCTGTAGACGCGGCACGACGGGGTGTGAGCATCCGGAGCGATGCGACCTGATCATCGAGCAGCCGCATCGTCCTCATCCGCAGGTCGTCCACAACGTACACGGCTGTAGTTCGGCGCGATACCGCGGGATCCCCGACGTTGTCCACAGTGTGAACAGCGGTTAATGATGGTGTTCCTCTTTCTCTTCTTGTATCCATCCGGTCGATAACCTTCCTCGACAGACCCGCCATCGCCGCCCCGACCGCACTGTGCCAATATGGAAGGCCCCAGTGCCGGACCCGCTCGACGAGAAGGAGCACCGTGAAGTTCCAGGTGAATCGCGACGTGTTCAGCGAGGCCGTGTCGTTCGCGGTGAAGCTCCTTCCCCAGCGCACGACCCTGCCGATCCTGAGCGGCGTGCTGCTGCGCGCAGAGGGTTCGACCGTCACGCTGTCGTCGTTCGATTACGAGGTCTCGGCGCAGACGAGCATCACGGCCGACGTGACCGAGAACGGCACGGTGCTGGTCTCGGGCCGTCTGCTCGCCGACATCGCGTCGCGGCTGCCCAACGCCCCGGTCGAGTTCACGACCGATGACGGCAAGATCGCCGTGCGCTGCGGCTCCGCGCGCTTCACTCTCTCGAGCATGCCCGTCGAGGAGTACCCCAGCCTGCCGGTGGTCGATGGGTCGACGGGCGTCCTGCCGGGCGACGCATTCTCCGATGCGGTCGCCCAGGTCGCGGTGGCGGCATCGCGCGATGATGTCACGCCCGTCATCACCGGCGTGCAGCTCGAGATCACGGGCAATCGCCTGTCTCTCGTGGCGACCGATCGCTACCGCGTCGCCGTGCGCGAGATCGAGTGGGAGTCGAGCGCCGGCGCCGACGGCGTGACCGCGCTTGTGCCGGCGCGCACGCTCTCGGAGATCGGCAAGATCTTCGCGCACGCCGCGACCGTCTCGGTCACGATCGTGAGCGGTGGCGATCGCGAGCTCATCGCGTTCTCGGCCGACCAGAAGACCGTCACCTCGCTGCTCATCAAGGGCAACTTCCCGCCGGTCAAGCGGCTGTTCCCCGAGACGGTCGACAACTACGCCGTCATGAACACGGCGGAGCTGATCGAGTCGACCCGACGCGTGCAGCTCGTTCTCGAGCGGGATGCGGCGCTGCGGTACAGCTTCGGTGACGACGGCCTCACGCTCGAGGCGATCGGGTCGGAGAACGCGCAGGCCTCCGAGACCATCGACGCTCACGTGACCGGCGGCGACACGACCGTGTCGCTCAAGCCGCAGTTCCTCATCGACGGCCTCGGCGCCGTGCACAGCGAGTTCGTGCGCATCGGGTTCACGAAGACCGACAACCCCAACAAGCCCGGGCCGGTTCTCATCACGAGCCAGTCGTCGAAGGATCAGCCCGGCACCGACAACTACCGCTACCTCCTGCAGCCCAACCTGCTGCTGCGCTGACGGGCGTGCACGTCACGCACCTGCAGCTCGTCGACTTCCGCAATTATGCGCAGGCCGACGTCGCGCTGCAGGCCGGCCCGGTGCTGTTCATCGGCCGCAACGGTCAGGGCAAGACGAATCTCGTCGAGGCGATCGCCTATGCCGGAACGGCCTCGTCGCACCGGGTCGCGACTGATCAGGCGCTGATCCGAGCCGGCGCTGAGGCGGCCGTGATCCGCGCGCGGGTGCAGCACGACGATCGCGCGATCGTCATCGAGCTGCAGCTGAACCGCTCCTCGCCGAACAGAGCGCAGGTGAACGGTTCGGCGGTGCGCATGCGCGAGCTGCCGCGCTACTTCACGAGCGTGCTGTTCGCTCCGGAGGATCTCGCCCTCGTGCGAGCCGATCCGGGAGTGCGTCGCGACTTCCTCGACGCGCTCGTCGTGCAGCGAACGCCCCGGCTGGCGAGCGTCGTCGCGGACTACGAGCGCGTCGTCCGGCAGCGCAACTCGCTGCTCAAGTCGGCGCGAGCGTCGCGGCTGCGACCCGAGCAGCTCACCACTCTCGATGTGTGGGATGACCGCCTCATCGATCTCGGCACCCAGCTGATCACCGCTCGCGCCGAGGTCGTCGAGCTGCTGCGGCCGCACGTCGCGCAGGCCTACTCCGCGGTCGCGGGCGAAGATCATCGCACGCGCATCGCGCTGCGGTTGAGCATCCACGGGTCGGCGGATGACGCGTTCCCCGCCGAGCAGGTTGCCGACACGGCGGAGCTCACCGAGATGTTCCGGGCGCGTGTCGGCGAGCGCCGGCGGGACGAGCTCGACCGCGCGGTCACGCTCGTCGGGCCGCACCGCGACGATCTGGTGCTCGAGCTCAACGGCCTTCCCGCTCGCGGCTATGCCAGCCATGGCGAGAGCTGGTCGTACGCCCTGGCGCTCAAACTCGCGTCGGCGGAAGTGCTGCGCGCGGACGCCGTCGCCGGCGACCCCGTGCTGATCCTCGACGACGTCTTCGCCGAGCTCGACCACGGCCGGCGCGAGCGGCTCGCCGACGCGGTGGGGGCCTACGAGCAGGTGCTGATCACGGCGGCGGTCGGCGCCGATGTGCCGGATCGCCTGGCCGCGACACGCATCGGCATCAGCGCCGGAACGATCATGGGGGAGGAGACGTGAGCGCCGCATCCGTTCCCCAGCCCGGCCAGCCCGAGCAGCCTGGCGCGCCCGGCGAGCCGGTCGACAACGAGGCGGTCGCCGTGTACCGGCGGTTGCGCGGCATCATGGGCGACCCCTCGCTCCGCTCGACCGACGCCCGCCGGCGGGCCGCCCGCGCGAGCGGGGGCACGGCGCCATTCGACAACGGCCGCGACCCGGCGGGCCTGGGCGACGTGCTCGACGCGGTCACGCGGTCGCTCGGCTGGAGCTCGCCCCTCGCGCGCGGCGAGCTGCTGGTGGCGTGGCCCGAGCTGATCGGCGACGACACCGCGGCCCACTGCGAACCGGTCGGCATCGAGGAGGGCGTGCTCATCGTGCAGTGCGACTCGACTGCGTGGGCCACCCAGCTGCGACTCATGAAGACCGAGATCCTCACCACCGTTCTGCGGCGATTCCCCGAGGCCGAGGTCTCGGGCATCCGGTTCATCGGCCCCGGTGCGCCGACGTGGAAGAAGGGCCCCCGCTCGGTGCCGGGCCGAGGGCCCCGAGATACCTACGGCTGACCCTCGGGGGTCGCGAAAACAAATCAGTCCACCTGATGCGCGAAATCTCCCCAGAGGGGCTTTCTGGCGCGTCCAGAAGGCATTCGATTGGTAGGATGGACCCGCCACTCCGGGGCGCATTCCGCCCCATGATCGGCCACCAGCGATCGACCCGGCGGGAGCGCAATTCCACATGACCAGTCCGTCCCCCACCCCCGAGACCCCCGGAGACCGCGCGACCGACTCGTACGGCGCGGGTGACATCCAGATCCTCGAGGGACTCGAGGCGGTGCGCAAGCGCCCGGGTATGTACATCGGCTCGACCGGGCCGCGCGGACTGCATCACCTGGTCTACGAGATCGTCGACAACTCCGTCGACGAGGCGCTCGCCGGCTACTGCGACACGATCCACGTGACGCTGCTCGCCGACGGCGGCGTGCGGGTCGTCGACAACGGCCGCGGAATCCCCGTCGACGAGCACCCCGTCGAGAAGAAGTCGACCGTCGAGGTCGTGCTCACCATCCTGCACGCGGGCGGCAAGTTCGGTGGCGGCGGCTACGCCGTCTCGGGTGGTCTGCACGGTGTCGGCAGCTCGGTCGTCAACGCGCTCTCCGAGCGCCTCGAGGTCGCGGTGCGCCGGCAGGGCAACGTCTATACGCAGAGCTACAAGCACGGTGTGCCGGATGCGCCGCTCGCGAAGGGTGAGGCGACGAGCGAGACCGGCACCACCATCGCGTTCTGGCCGAACGGCGAGATCTTCGAGACCGTCGAGTTCGACTACGACACGCTCCGCACCCGCTTCCAGCAGATGGCCTTCCTCAACAAGGGGCTGCGCATCACGATCACCGATGAGCGCCCCGGCGGCCTCACCGATGACGGTGCCCGCCACGAGGAGTTCCTGTACGAGAAGGGCCTCGTCGACTACGTCGAGTACCTCAACTCGGCCAAGAAGATCGAGGTCGTCCACCCCGAGATCATCTCCTTCGAGTCGGAGGACCCGGAGCGGCGCATCGCCCTCGAGGTCGCGATGCAGTGGACCAACGCGTACTCCGAGTCGGTGCACACCTACGCGAACACCATCAACACGCACGAGGGCGGCACGCACGAGGAGGGCTTCCGCGCGGCGCTCACGACGCTCGTCAACAAGTACGCGCGCGACAAGGGCATTCTCAAGGAGAAGGACGAGAACCTCTCCGGCGACGACGTGCGCGAGGGCCTCACCGCCGTGATCTCCATCAAGCTGGGTGAGCCTCAGTTCGAGGGCCAGACCAAGACCAAGCTCGGCAACACCGAGGCGAAGTCGTTCGTGCAGAAGGTCGCCGGCGAGCACCTCGCCGACTGGTTCGACCGCAACCCGGCCCAGGCGAAAGACGTGATCCGCAAGGCGCTGCAGGCCTCGGCCGCGCGCATCGCCGCCCGCAAGGCCCGCGAGCAGACCCGCCGCAAGGGCCTGCTCGAGTCGGGGGGCATGCCGGGCAAGCTCAAAGACTGTCAGTCGAAAGACCCGTCGCTCAGCGAGATCTTCATCGTCGAGGGCGACTCGGCGGGCGGCTCGGCCGTGCAGGGCCGCAACCCCGAGACCCAGGCGATCCTGCCGCTGCGCGGTAAGATCCTCAACGTCGAGAAGGCGCGTCTCGATCGCGCCCTCGGCAACGCCGAGGTGCAGGCCATGATCACCGCGTTCGGTGCCGGCATCGGGGAGGACTTCGACCCCGACAAGGTTCGGTACCACAAGATCGTGCTCATGGCCGATGCCGACGTCGACGGCCAGCACATCACGACGCTGCTGCTCACCCTGCTCTTCCGCTACATGCGGCCGCTCATCGATCTGGGCTACGTGTACCTCGCGCAGCCTCCGCTCTACCGGCTGAAGTGGTCGAACGCCGACCACGAGTACGTGTACAGCGACCGCGAGCGGGATGCCCTGCTCGAGGCCGGCCTCGCCGCGGGCAAGCGCATCCCGAAGGACAACGGCATCCAGCGCTACAAGGGTCTCGGCGAGATGAACCACCAGGAGCTGTGGGACACGACGATGAACCCCGAGTCGCGCACCCTGTTGCAGGTCACGCTCGACGACGCGGCGATGGCCGACAGCGTCTTCTCGACTCTCATGGGTGACGACGTCGAACTGCGCCGCACCTTCATCCAGCAGAACGCGAAAGACGTGCGCTTCCTCGACATCTAGGGCGCGACCGCGACGACCGCAGTGACACCAGGGCCGAGACCGCACCCGCCGAACCACCACCGAAGGATTCCCGATGGCTGACGACATGACCGACGCCGAGACGCTCGACCACGGCCCCGGCGGCAAGGTGAGCCAGGTCGACCTGCAGCTCGAGATGCAGCGGTCGTACCTCGACTACGCGATGAGCGTCATCGTCGGGCGCGCGCTGCCCGACGTGCGCGACGGCCTCAAGCCCGTTCACCGCCGTGTGATCTACGCGATGTTCGACGGCGGCTACCGCCCCGACAAGGCGTACTCGAAGTGCTCGCGCGTCGTCGGCGATGTGATGGGCCAGTTCCACCCGCACGGCGACTCGGCGATCTACGACGCGCTCGTGCGTCTCGTGCAGCCGTGGTCGATGCGCTACCCGCTCGCCGCCGGTCAAGGCAACTTCGGGTCGCCCGGCAACGACGGTGCTGCCGCCCCGCGGTACACCGAGACCAAGATGGCCCCGCTCGCCATGGAGATGGTGCGCGACATCGAGGAAGACACCGTCGACTTCCAGGACAACTACGACGGCCGCACGCAGGAGCCGAGCATCCTGCCATCGCGGTTCCCGAACCTCCTCGTGAACGGGTCGGTAGGCATCGCGGTCGGCATGGCCACGAACATCCCGCCGCACAACCTGCGCGAGGTGGCATCGGCCGCGCTCTGGCACCTCGAGAACCCCGAGGCCGACCGCGAGCAGCTGCTCGAGGCGATCCTCCAGCGCGTGAAGGGCCCCGACTTCCCGACCGGCGCCCAAATTCTCGGCGTGAAGGGCATCCACGACGCCTACCGCACCGGCCGCGGCTCCATCACGATGCGGGCGGTCGTCACGGTCGCGGAGATCCAGAACCGCACCTGCCTCGTCATCACCGAGCTGCCGTACCAGGTCAACCCCGACAACCTCGCGATCAAGATCGCCGACCTCGTCAAGGAGGGCAAGCTCGGCGGCATCGCCGACATCCGCGACGAGTCGTCGGGCCGCACCGGGCAGCGCCTCGTCATCGTGCTCAAGCGCGACGCGGTCGCGAAGGTCGTGCTCAACAACCTGTACAAGCACACCCAGCTGCAGGACAACTTCGGCGCCAACATGCTCGCGATCGTCGACGGGGTGCCGCGCACCCTGCCGATCGACGGGTTCATCACCTACTGGACGGCCCACCAGATCGAGGTCATCGTCCGGCGCACCGCCTTCCGGCTGAAGAAGGCGGAGGCCGACGCCCACATCCTGCGCGGGTACCTGAAGGCGCTGGATGCTCTCGACGAGGTCATCGCGCTGATCCGTCGCTCGCAGACGACCGAGGAGGCTCGCGACGGCCTGATGCAGCTGCTCGACGTCGACGAGCTGCAGGCGACGGCCATCCTCAACCTGCAGCTGCGCCGCCTCGCCGCCCTCGAGCGCCAGAAGATCCAGGAGCAGGCGGACGAGCTCGAGCGGCTCATCGCCGACTACCAGCAGATCCTCGCCAGCCCCGAGCGCCAGCGGTCGATCGTGGCCGAGGAGCTCACCGAGATCGTCGACAAGTACGGCGACGACCGGCGCACCGAGATCATGTTCGGCTTCGACGGCGACATGAGCATGGAGGACCTCATCCCCGAGGAGGAGATGGTGGTCACCGTCACGCGCGGCGGGTACATCAAGCGCACCCGCAGCGACAACTACCGATCGCAGCACCGCGGCGGCAAGGGCATCAAGGGCGCCCAGCTGCGCGCCGACGACGTGGTCGAGCACTTCTTCGTCACGACCACCCACCACTGGCTGCTGTTCTTCACGACCGCGGGCCGGGTCTACCGGCTCAAGGCCTACGAGGTGCAGGAGGCCGGCCGCGACGCGAAGGGCCAGCACGTCGCCAACCTCCTCGCGCTGCAGCCGGGGGAGGAGATCGCTCAGATCCTCGACATCCGCGACTACTCGGTGGCGCAGTACCTCGTGCTCGCCACCCGCAAGGGGCTCGTCAAGAAGACCGCGCTGACCGAGTACGACACGAACCGCACGGGCGGCATCATCGCCATCAACCTGCGCGAGGGCGACGAGCTCGTCTCGGCGATGCTCGCGAACGACTCCGACGATCTGCTGCTCGTCTCGCGCCAGGGCATGTCGCTGCGGTTCACGGCCGACGACACCGCGTTGCGCCCCATGGGTCGATCGACCTCCGGCGTGACGGGCATGAAGTTCCGCTCGGGCGACGAGCTGCTGTCGGCCGACGTCGTCAGCGACCACGGCTTCGTGTTCGTCGTCACCGAGGGCGGATACGCCAAGCGCACCGACGTGGAGCAGTACCGCGTGCAGCAGCGCGGTGGTCTGGGCATCAAGGTCGCCAAGCTCAGCGACGATCGCGGTGCTCTCGCCGGCGGCCTGATCGTCTCCGAAGACGACGAGGTGCTCGTGGTGATGCAAAACGGCAAGGTGGTACGCTCCTCCGTGGCCGAAGTGCCCGCCAAGGGCCGCGACACCATGGGGGTCGTGTTCGCCCGCCCCGATGACGACGACCGCATCATCGCGATCGCCCGCAACAGCGAGCGCAACCTCGACGAGGGTGACGCTCCCGACCTGCCAGACGCTCCCGACACTTCAGATGGCCCCGACCAGACCGCGGGCACCAACGACACCGCCGAGGCGCCGAGCGCCGCGGAGGTCGGAAAGGACGAGAACCAGTGAGCACAGTCGCCGAGAAGCTGCAGCGCAAGTCGCAGCGTCAGGCGCCCACCAAGCAGGTGCGCCTCAAGCTCGTGTACATCGACTTCTGGTCGGCGGTGAAGCTGTCGTTCCTCGTCGCGATCTGCGGTGCCGTGCTGCTGCTCGTCGCCACCCTCTTCGTCTGGATCGTGCTGAACTCGCTCGGCGTGATCGCGCAGATCGACTCGGTGTTCTCCGACATCCTGGGTGAGGACGCCGGGCTCACCAGCCTCTTCTCGCTCGGGTCGGTGATGTTCTTCGCCTCCATCGTCGCGGTGCTCAACATCGTCGGCGGTACCGCCATCGGGGCGATCTCGGCGCTGCTCTACAACCTCAGCGTCCGCATCACCGGCGGTCTGCTCGTGGGCTTCACCAACAACTGATCGACCGCTCCTCCCGAATTGGGAGAGCCAGACCGGATGCAGTACAGTCGTATCCGGTCTCACGGGGATATAGCTCAGGCGGTTAGAGCGCTTCGCTGATAACGAAGAGGTCCCAGGTTCAAGTCCTGGTATCCCCACGCGATTGGGTCCCGATTCATCGGGGCCCTTTTTCGTTGCAGTCCTCGCCTCGGTATTCTGGGGATGCGGGGCCTTAGCTCAAGTGGTAGAGCGCCTGCTTTGCAAGCAGGAGGTCAGG
>JAIXXG010000135.1 GCA_027490915.1 Microbacteriaceae bacterium | reverse complement strand
TCCCCGCGCACGCGCCGCCGCGGCGACCGCAGCAGCACGGCCAGCAGCAGCAGCGTCACCCCGATCGCGGCGCCGTACGCGGGGGTGAATCCGGCGATGAGCAGCGTTACGACGCCGCTGATGCCGAGCACGACCTTGAGCGTCGCCATCCACGGCCCGACGCGCGCCGGCTCGGCCGCGGCGGTCGCCCCCGCCTCCGCCCGCGCGGTCGCTCCCGCCTCCGCCCGCGCCGCCGCGCGGGCCGCTCCCGCCTCATCGCGCCGCTCGAGCCAGGCGACCCCGACGACGACCGGGATGAGCAGCAGCGCGACCGCGACGAGGAACGGCGGCCTGCTCTGCCACCAGCCCTCGCTGAGCGGCTCGGGGAAGGGCGCCCCGGCCACCACGAGCACCACGGCGACGAGCACGATCACGGGCACATGCCAGAGGTAGATCTGCATCGCGTTGCGGTTGATCGCGTCGCTGAGCCCGGCGAGGGTCGGCCGCTCGGCGAGGCGGGCGAGCCACGGGCGCAGCCAGGCGAACAGCAGCGTCTGGCCGAAACCGAGCACGAGCAGCGCCGCGGTCGGCGGGTTGAGGTTGTCGTACATGTCGGTCGAGTACCCGACGACGGTGGTCAAGAACAGCAGCGCGCCGAAGGCGGCGAGGCCGGCGAGGGCGAGCATCCAGCGCCGCCGCCAGTCGAACCAGCCATCGGCGAGGCAGAAGCCGAGCTGCTGGATGAGCAGCCACACGAACGCCAGGTTGAGGGCTCCGATGAGCGGCTGCGCCGTGACCAGCGCGACCGTGTCGACGACGATGACGGCACCGAGGAGCGTCAGCAGGGTGGCCCACGGCGCGCGCTCGTGCAGGCGGGCCATGACGGGAACGAGGCCCGAGCATCCCAGGTAGACGGCCAGGAACCACAGCGGCTGCCCGATGCGGAACCCGACGTCGCTCAGCACGCCGTCGGGAAGGCCGACGAGGCCGAGGATCGCGAGGGTCACCCCGACGAGTCCGAGCGGCAGCAGGGCCGGTCGGGCGAGGCGCGCAACGCGATCGCGCACGTACTCGGCGCCCGTCACCCCGCGGTCGCGCTGCCGGCGCCAGGCGAGCAGGCTCGAGAACCCGCCCATCACGAAGAAGAGGGGCATCACCTGCACGAGCCACGTGCTCCAGGCGAAGATGGGATGCCCGTCGAGCGAGTTCGTGATGGCGAGCCCGTCGCTCTCGACCGTGATGCCGGCCATCATCACATGCAGCCCGACGACCACGACCAGGCACGCCGCCCTCGTGAGGTCGACGGCTCTGTCGCGTGCGGTGGTGCCCATGGTGGCTTCAGGCTACGCGCGCGCGCCCGAGGCCGGAAGGTGCCGCGCGACCCCGGATGTGCGCCGACCGTACGCTGGGAGCATGACGAGCGGCGACGACTCCAGGGACGCGGTGCGCCCCGAGCCGAGCGTCGAGCTCACCACGCACGGCCTCGGGCCGTGGCCGGGCGGGCCCGCGGCCTGGCCCGACGACCCGCGCCTCGACCCCGAGCTGCTCGCCCACGGCGACACCCGCAACGTCATCGACCGCTACCGCTACTGGAGCATGGAGGCGATCGTCGCCGACCTCGACGCGCGGCGGCACCCCTTCCACGTCGCGATCGAGAACTGGCAGCACGACCTCAACATCGGCTCGATCGTGCGCAGCGCCAACGCCTTCCTCGCCGCCGAGGTGCACATCGTCGGCCGCCGACGCTGGAACAAGCGCGGCGCCATGGTCACCGACCGCTACCAGCACGTGCGGCACCACTCCGACATCGGCGAGCTCGTCGCGTTCGCGCGCGACGCGGGCCTGCCGATCGTGGCCGTCGACAACGTGCCGGGGTCGGTGCCGGTGGATGCGGAGCCGCTGCCGCGCGCCTGCATCCTGCTCTTCGGCCAGGAGGGCCCCGGTCTCTCGCAGGAGGCACTCGCCGCCGCCGACCGGGTCGTCGAGATCCGGCAGTTCGGGTCGACGCGGTCGATCAACGCGAGCGCCGCGGCGGCCGTCGTGATGCACGAGTGGGTGCGGGTGCACGCGGCGGTGGGGGAGCATCCCGAACCGGGCTCTTGACGGCGTTCGCCCGGGGCAGTGGACTGAGCCCATGACGGTCATCACCGACGATCTGCCCGCCCAGCTGATCCACCAGGAGCACGAGCAGTGGGAGGCGATGGGCCGGGGCGAGGGCGGCAGCCACGCGCACACCGCGATGCTGCCCGACGCGGTGATGGTCGTTCCGGGCGCGCTGCTCGAGCGCGGCGCGGTCATCGCGGCCCTCGACGGCGTCGTGTGGCGCGACTGCCGCATGAGCGACCAGCGCGTGGTGCGGCTCGGCGATCGGGCGGCGCTGCTCGCCTACCGCCTGCGGGGCACGCGCGACGGCGCGCCCGTCGACCTGTGGGCGACGACGACCTACGTCTACAGCGAGGGTCGCTGGCGCGTCGGCGCGCACCAGCAGTCGCCCGCAGAGGACTAGCGCCGCCAGCGGTTCGCCAGTCTCGCAGCCGCTCTGGGTGATCTGCTCGGGGCGGGGGTCTCCGGGGGGAGAGAGGACAATCAGATGCGCCAACCCTTCGGTGCGTTTCTGCCGGCCGTTCTCCTCGCGGCTCCGGCAGTAGCGCTCGACAGCGTCACCGCGATCACGGCATTCCAGAGCGCCGCGGGCCTCGGGGTCACTGAACTGTCGCCGTGGGCGACACAGGCCGCCGTCGGGGCCGTCGTTTCGTGGGCAGGAGTTGTGCTCGCGGTGGTGGGCGTCATCGTCGGCTCGGCTCTGCTGCGACTCGGGGCCGGCTTCCTGTGGCTGATCGCGGCAGGAGTCACGTGGGCGACGCCGACCTCGTGGATGTACGTCTCGTGCGGACTCGTGGCCCTGCTCGCAGGCGTCGACCAGTGGAACCGCCGACGAGGTCGGCACCTTCGATGGTCGGAGCGCAACGGTGCTGTTCGGGCCGGTCTCGTCGTGACCCTCGCGGGCGGTCCGCTCTCGCTGGTCGTCGGCCCGCTCGTGGTCATGCTGACGGTCATCGGAACGACGCTGATGGTGGTGGGGTCGATGGCAGAGGGCGATGGACTGCACGGAGGCGAGGGCTCGGCCTTTACCTCGCCATCGACGGATGCCTTCGAGCGGGCGCGGCTTCGGCGTCGCCGCATCCACGCGGCCAATCTCAGCCTCGGTGCCGGGCTGATCGCTCTCGCCAACCTGCTCTACGCGCTCATCGACCCGCCGACGACGGGCATCGAACCCGCTCCTTTGATCCTGATCGGCGGGCTGTTCCTCGTGGCGGTGCCGATGCTCGCGATCGGTCTGGGTCTCGCGGCCTGGGCAATCAGCGAGGGCCGTCGGCTCGCCAGGAAGCCGCCGGAGGCTGAGCACCCGCTCAGCGCGCGCGTCGGATCCTGATCGGGCCCTTCGCCGTCGAGGGGTCGACGACCGCTCCGGCCTGCGTGATCTCGACCTCGCCCGCGGCGACGAGGCGACGGGCGGCGCGGCGGGCTGGCTCCATCAGGTCGCGCCACGCATCCTCATCAGCGGCACCCGCAACGGCGCGCGCGGCAGGCGTCGCTGCACCAGCGCACCGCGTCCCAGTCGCGCGCCCACTTCGCCCGCCACTCGATGCGGCGCCCGCACGATGCGCAGACCTTGTCGGCGCGGTCGTCGACGCGCTCGTCCGCCCGCCTCTCTCGCTGCCGACCCATGGTGACAGTCTCGCCCCTGTGGCCGAACGCAGGCCGAGCATCCGCCCACAGCCACGGGGTGGGCGCGCGTGTCACCCGACGATGGTGCGCTCGACCCAGAAGACGGGGTCGACAGCGCGGAAGTCCGATCCGTCGCGCAGCACCTCGATCTCCGACACGGTGCCGTCGGGCCCGTCGAGAGTCACGATGGCCGAGCCGGAGTGCGACGCCCGCACCGAGAGCTCCGCCGAGCTCCAGGCTGTGAGGTCGACCCCCGCGCTGCCGCCCGCGAGCAGAGAGCGCTCGCACATCGTTCTGTTCGCCGCGAACTGCGCGCAGAAGCTGACGGAGCGGTCGGTCGCGGCCGCGTCGATGAGGCGCTCGGTGAAGACGACCGCCTCTGCCTGCGTGATGGCCTCGGTGCTGACCGTCGCCTCCGGGGCCTCCGGCGACGACTGACCGGTTGCCACGGTGCACCCTGACAGCACGGCGATGGTGACCATGAGGCCGAGCGCTGCACGACGGTCGACCACGGTCACCTCCTGGCGCGGGGGGGACGTCTCTCGTCCGCCCTGGTCTGAGGCTACTCCGAAGTCGACGGTTCGTCAGGGAGCGCTGCGACGGGCGCGCGCGAGCAGCAGCCCGAGGCCGGCGACGACGAGCACGGTGAACGCCGTGCCGACGAACAGCAGGGTCGCCCCGCCGAGCTCGTAGGCGAGCCCCGAGACACCGGCGGCGATCGTCGCGGCCGCGAGGCCGATGCCGCGCAGCAGCCCCTGTGCCGAGCCGGCGCGCGCCGGGTCGACGGCGTGGGCCATCGCAGCAGCCGCGCCGATGAAGGCGAGGGCCTGACCGGTCGATTCGACGAACCCCATGCCCGTGGCGAGCCAGGGGTTGCCGACGAAGCCGTAAAGGGTGACGATCGGCAGCAGGATCAGCAGCCCGCGCGCGTAGGCCGCGACGCCGCCGCGGCGATCGGCGAGGCGACCGGCCCACCCGGCGACGAGCACGTACGGCAGGGCGAAGAGCGCGTAGCTCGCCGCCGTCAGCACGGGGTCGGCGCCGATGTCGGCCATAAATCGTGGCCAGATGCCGTCGTACGCGCCGGTCGGCACCATGACCGCGGCGTAGAGCAGCACGATGCCGATGATGCGGGGCGAGCGCAGCAGGTCGAGGCTCGTGCGCGGGGCGCTCGAGCCGAAGCGCAGCGTGCGGTCGGCATCCGTGCCGTCGAAGCCGATCACGCCCGCGGCGATGCCGCCGGTCGGCGGGTTGGGGTCGTCGGCGCGGAACGGCGTTTCGCCGGACGCGGCGACAGCGACGGGCGTGGCCTCGAAGAACCCGACGAGCACGGGGATGAGCGCGAGCAGCACCACGACGGCCGAGACGGCGAGGATCGCCGACGGCCCGGCGAACGAGAGGGCGATGCCGGATGCGAGGGGCCCCACCGCGATGCCCGCGAGCTCGGCGGCCCCGAGGCGCCCGAGCAGCTCGCCGCTGCGGGCGTGGTCGAACCGCACGATGAGGGCGCTCGCGGCGATGACGAAGATGCCGAAGCCGAAGCCGCCGACGGCACGGCCGGCGATGAGGTGCCAGCCCTCGGTGGCGAGCGCGCTCATGCCGAGCGATGCGGCGACCATGATGACGCCGATCACGGCCATGAGACGGGCGTGGCCGCGGTCGGCGGCGGGGGCGACGAGCAGTTCGGCGATGAGCGCCGCGGCGAATCCGGCCGCGGCGAGGTAGCCGATCTCGGCGGTGCTGACGCCGAGCGAGCCCTGCAGGGCCGGGATCAAGGGGAAGACGACGAACGACGCCGACGAGAGCAGCACCATGGCGGCGACGACGCTCGGCACGAGCAGGCGCCGCTGGCGGGCCGCTCGCTGGTGGGGGGACATGGGAGACCTCCGGTTGTTGTCCAAGTGGATAACAAGCTAGCACCGCTTGTCCGGTTGGACAATATGACCGTACCGCGGCCTATGCTCGAGGCGTGGCACAGTCGGCGGTGGAGAAGCGGCCCGGCGCGCGCAAGAGCAGCGACGAGCGGCGCGACGAGATCGTGCGCGCCACCCTGCGCCTCGTCGCCGCCAAGGGTTTCGCCGGCGTCACCCTGCGCGAGGTCGCGACCGAGGTCGGCGTGGTGCACGGGCTGATCCGCCACTACTTCGCCAGCCGCGACGAGCTCGTCGCCGCCGCGTTCGACTTCGCCGTCACGAGCGAGCTCGCCACCGACCAGCAGCAGCTCGACGGCCTCGACCCCATCGCGGCCCTGGCCGGCTGGCTCGCCGCCACCAACGAGAACCACTACCACGTGTGGATCGACGCGTGGAGCGAGGCCCCGCGCACCCCCGCCCTCGCCGCCGCGCTCGCGCGGCATCACGACGACTGCGAGCGCATCCTCACCCGGGTCATCGAGCGGGTGGTGGATGCCGGGCTCGGCGCGAGCGCCGACCCCGCGGCCGACTCCCGGCTGCTCACCGCCGTCGCCGACGGCGTGGCCGTGCAGCACCACGTGGTGGGCGCCATCGACGTCGACGAGGCCAACGACATGGTGTTCGGAGTCGCCGAGCGGCAGCTCGGGCTCGAGCCGGGCATCCTGGCCCGCGCCAACCCCGTGCCCGCCCGCGGGCAGTGGGCCGAAGCCCCCGCTCGATAGTGCGACGAGGGGCCCCGATAGACTGAGGGGCACGCCCTCACCACCTCTCGAAGGGACACCCATGCCTGCCGTCGTCATCATCGGCGCCCAGTGGGGCGACGAAGGGAAGGGCAAGGCCACCGACCTTCTCGCCGGCCGCATCGACTACGTCGTGAAGTTCAACGGCGGCAACAACGCGGGCCACACGGTCGTCGTCGGCGACGAGAAGTACGCGCTGCACCTGCTGCCGAGCGGCATCCTGACCGAGGGTGTGACCCCGGTCATCGCCAACGGCGTCGTCGTCGACATCGAGGTGCTGTTCGGCGAGCTCGACGCGCTCAGCGCGCGCGGCGTCGACGTCTCGAAGCTGCTCATCAGCGCCAACGCGCACGTCATCACCGGGTACCACCGCACGATGGACAAGGTGACCGAGCGATTCCTCGGCAAGCGTCAGATCGGCACCACCGGTCGCGGCATCGGCCCCGCCTACGCCGACAAGATCAACCGCATCGGCATCCGGATGCAGGACCTGTTCGACGAGAACATCCTGCGCCAGAAGGTCGAGGGCGCCCTCAATGTCAAGAACCACCTGCTCGTCAAGGTCTACAACCGACGCGCGATCGGCGTCGACGAGATCGTCGACGAGCTGCTCGGCTATGCCGACCGCCTGCGGCCGATGGTCGTCGACACCGGCCTCGTGCTGCACCAGGCGCTCGAGCGCGGCGAGACCGTGCTGTTCGAGGGCGGCCAGGCGACCATGCTCGACGTCGACCACGGCACCTACCCCTTCGTCACGTCGTCGAACGCGACCGCGGGCGGAGCCGCCACCGGCTCGGGCATCGGCCCCAACCGCATCGACCGCGTCATCGGCATCGTCAAGGCCTACACGACCCGCGTCGGCTCGGGGCCCTTCCCGACCGAGCTCTTCGACGAGTCGGGCGAGTTCCTGCGCAAGACCGGCTTCGAGTTCGGCACCACCACGGGCCGCCCCCGCCGCTGCGGCTGGTACGACGCGCCCATCGCCCGCTACACCGCGCGCGTCAACGGCGTCACCGACTTCGTGATGACCAAGCTCGACGTGCTCACGGGGCTGGAGAGCATCCCGGTCTGCGTCGCCTACGAGGTCGACGGCGTGCGCGTCGACGAGGTGCCCGTCTCGCAGAGCGACTTCCACCACGCGACGCCGATCTACGAGAACCTGCCCGGCTGGTCGGAGGACATCACCGGTGCCCGCACCTTCGACGACCTGCCGAAGAACGCGCAGGACTACGTGCTCGCCATCGAGGCCATGAGCGGCGCGCGCATCTCGGCGATCGGCGTCGGCCCCGGCCGCGACGCGATCGTCGTGCGCCACGACCTGCTCGACTGAGCACGGGGCTGCGCTCGTGACCGCCGCCGACCTGCCCTACTCGGTGCTCGAGGGCCACGGCGTGCGCCTCGAGCCGTACGAGCCCGCCCACCTGCCGGGGCTCACGTCCGCGCTCGGGCGGCCCGAAGTGTTCGCCGGCGGCTGGGGCGGCGGGCCCGCCGGGGCCCGCACCGGGGACGCCTTCGCCGCCTGGCTGCCGACCTACCTGCCGATCGGGCGGGCGCACGTCTATGTGATCCGGGATGCTGCGCGCGCCGTCATCGGAACCTCGACGATCCTCGACCTCGCCCCCGCGACCGAGTCGGCCCACATCGGCTACACCGCGTACATCCCCGAGGTCTGGGGAACGCACGTCAACCCGGCCTGCAAGCTTCTGCTGCTCACCCACCTCTTCGACCACGGCTACGGCCGCGTCAAGCTGCAGGCCGACGTGCGCAACGCGCGGTCGCGGGCGGGCATCGAGAAGCTCGGGGCGCAGTTCGAAGGCATCGCCCGCCGTGATGCACCGCGCGCCGACGGCTCGTGGCGCGACGGCGCGGTCTACGCGATCACGGTCGACGACTGGCCGACCGTGCGCGCGGGCCTCGAGCGGCGCCTGGCGGCCGGGGCGCCCTAAGCCACCGAGGCGAACCAGGCCGCGCCGACCCACACACCGAGCAGCGAGCCGCCGATCGCGATGCCGAGGCTGAGCGCCCAATCGGCGGCCGAGGCGCGGTTCTCGCCGGGAGCGGCGGGCGGGCGCAGCGACAGCAGGTGCGCGCGGGCGGGGTGGGCCTCCCAGAAGGGGCGGCCCTGCGCATCCACCCGCCCGATCAGCATGCGCTGCGGCGCGGCCGGGAGGATGAGCGCGAGCGGGGCCAGCCCCATCACCAGGAAGAGCAGCCCCAGGAAGAGCCCGACGCCGTCGCCGCCGAGCAGGAAGGTGCGGAAGAAGACGATGCTGAGGCTGACGAAGAGCCCGGGCCAGGCGTACAGCCAGACGGGCGCGCCGAACCCCTGCGCGAGCGCGTTCGCGATGGTGACCACCGCGAGCCCGCCCATGATGCTCAGGGGCATGAAGAGCGCGATCGCGTCGGTGCACTCGACGGCGATGACATACGGCCCCCCGCGCGCGCACGAGCCGCCGAGCGCCGCGAGCGCCTCGGTCGAGCGATAGAGCAGCGTGAGGGCGAGCGCGGTCGAGAACCAGCCCAGCACCGAGCCGAGCACCCGCACGGCCGCCGTGTCGCGCCACGAGCGCCGGGTCGGGGCGTCAGTCGTCATGGCGCCACTGTAGGGCCCCGGGGTGACCGGGGTCGAGAGCCGCTCAGGGCCCGCGGGCGATACCCTCGAGGCATGGATGATGCCGCCCTCGCCCAGCTCGCGGCGCTGCGCCGCAGCATCGACAACATCGACGCCGCGCTGATCCACCTGCTCGCCGAGCGGTTCACCTGCACGCAGGCCGTCGGGCGGCTGAAGGCGGCGTCGGGCATGCCGCCGAGCGACCCCGAGCGCGAGAAGAAGCAGATCGCCCGGTTGCGCGCCCTCGCCATCGAGGCCGACCTCGACCCCGCGTTCGCCGAGAAGTGGTTCAACTTCGTCGTGGCGGAGGTCATCCACCACCACGAGCAGATCGCGACGACCGGCACGGTGCAGACGGCCGCTTCCGAGTGAGGCGCACCTCCGACGCCTGGATCGCCCTGCAGTTCACGCTCGCGGGCGTCACGTGGGGCGCGAGCTTCCTGTTCATCGCCCTCGCGCTCGAGGGGCTCTCGCCCGTGCAGGTCGCCGCGGGGCGCACCCTCTTCGGCGCGATCACGCTGGGCCTCATCGCGCTCGTCACTCGCGACCGGCTGCCGCGCTCGCGGCGCGTGTGGGGGCATCTCGCGCTGCTCTCGGTGACCTTCGCGGTCATCCCCTACATGCTCTTCGCGTGGGCGCAGCAGTACGTCGCCTCGGGCGTCGCGAGCATCCTCAACGCCACCACGCCGATCATGACGGCGCTCATCGCGGGGCTCGCGTTCCGCATCGAGAAGCTCACGCGCGAGCAGGTGCTCGGCATCGCCGTGGGCATCCTCGGGGTCGTCGTGATCGTCGGGCCGTGGCAGGGCATCGAGCCGGGCTCGGGCGGCATCGCGCCCTACCTCGCGCTGCTCGGCGCGACGGCCTGCTACGGCTTCAGCCTCTCGTACATGCGCCGCTTCCTCGCCGACAGCGGCGTGAGCGCGATCGTGTTCAGCTTCGTCATGATCGGCCTCGCGGCGGTGTGGATGCTGCTGCTGACGCCCGTCATCGGCGCCCAGCCGATGACGCTCACGCCGACGGTGCTGCTCGCCATCATCCTGCTCGGAGCCCTCGGCACCGGCCTCGCCTACGCCTGGAACCAGAATGTCGTGCGCGCGTGGGGGCCGACCAGGGCCGCGACCGTCACGTACCTCTCGCCGCCCGTCGGCGTGCTGCTCGGCGTGCTCGTGCTGGGCGAGACCCTCGTCTGGAACGAGCCCGTCGGCGCCGTGCTCGTCATCCTCGGCGTGCTGCTCGCGCAGCGCCGGCTGCGCCTGCCCGCCTGGCGACGCTGACGTCCACGGCGCGGCGCGGCTCCGGTCAGCGCGGCTCCGGAACGTGCAGCCGCGCAAGCATGCGGTCGACGCCGGCCGGCGGGCGCTGACCGCCCCAGCGCGAGACGACGACGGTCGCCGTGACGGCGAGCGGCACGGTCAGCAGGGCGGGCTGCGTGAGCAGCGACACGACCGTGCTCGGCAGCTGCGCGTCGGCGACCCCTGCGGGGCCGAGCAGCAGCCCGAGCGCGAGGGCGAGGGCGCAGGCGAGCGCGCCCGTGAGCATCCCGGCGACGGCGCCGCGCGCGGTGAGGCCGCGCCACCAGACGGCGAGCACGAGCAGAGGGCTGAGGGTCGAGGCGGTGAAGGCGAACACGAGGCCGACGCTGCCGGCGAGGCCGGCCGGGGCGATGAGCAGCACGACGGCGAGCGGCACGAGGGTCGAGCCGAGGGCGGCGAGCCGGAAGCCGCGCACCGTGCCGCCCGCGACCTGCTGGCTGATGACGCCGGCGAGCGCGACGACGAGCCCGGATGACGTCGAGAGGAAGGCGCCGAAGGCTCCCGCGACGACCAGCGCTGTCAGCACGTCGCCGACCGGGCCCTCGATGAGACGGCCCGGCAGCACGAGCGCGAGGCCGTCGGCGGTTCCGGGCTGCGCCAGGTCGGCGGCGTGCACGCGGCCCAGCAGACCGATGATGACGGGGAAGACGTAGAACAGCGCGAGCAGCACGATGACGATGAGGGTCGTGCGCCGGGCGGCCGCGCCGTCGGGGTTCGTCGTGAAGCGGATCAGCACGTGCGGCAGTCCGAGCGTGCCGAGCAGCAGCGCGAGCACGAGCGAGGTGACCGCGAGCGGGTCGGCCGCGAGCGGGCCGAGCGCGGCCGGGAACGCCTCCGCGGCGGCCGCATCGAGGTCGCGCCCGCTGACGACGAGCAGCATGGCGATGGCGGGCACGGCGACCGCCGTGAGCTTCAACCAGAACTGGAACGCCTGCACGTAGGTGATCGAGCGCATGCCGCCGGCGGCGACGATGAGCCCGACGATGAGGGCGACCGCGGCCGCGCCCGTCCACGGCGGCAGCCCGGTCGCGATCGTCATCGCGAGGGCCGCCCCCTGCAGCTGCGGCACGATGTAGAACCAGCCGATGATGATGACGAGGGCCGTCGTGAGACCGCGCACGCGGCGGCTGGCGAGGCGGGCACCGGTGAAGTCGGGCAGCGTGTACGCGCCCGATCGCCGCAGCGGGGCCGCCACGAGCAGCAGCAGCATGAGGTAGCCCGCCGCGTAGCCGATCGGAAACCACAGGCCGTACGCGCCCTCGAACAGAATCAACCCCGCGATGCCCAGCACGCTCGCCGCCGATAGGTACTCGCCGCCGATCGCCGAGGCGTTCCACCACGGTCGCACCGTGCGCGAGGCGACGTAGAAGTCGCTCGTCGTGCGCGACAGCCGCACCGCGAAGAACCCGATGAGCGCCGTCGCGAGAGTGACGAGGGCGATGGCGGTGTAGCCGATCGCGGGGTCGATCGCGGTGGCGACGACGCTGGCGCTCGCCGCGGTCACGGGATGCCCCGCTCCGAGTCGTCCGCCCCGGTCAGCTCGCGGTACTGCGCCTCGGTGCGGTTCGCCGCGAGGGTCGCGATGCCCGCCACCGCGACGAGCGGCGGGAAGGCGGCGAAGCCGAGCACGAGCCAGCCGGCCGGCACCCCCGCGATGAGCGTCGACTGCAGGGCCGGCAGCGCGGCGAGCACCCCGATTGCCGCGAGCGCGAGCACGAAGCCGAGCGCGCTGACGATCGCGACCCGCAGCTGGCTGCGCATGAGGCTGCGCACGAGCAGGCGCTCGGCATCGGCCGGAGCGCGGGACGCGGTCGCGGCGGGGCCGCGCTCGTCGTCGCCGCCGGGCAGGTCGAGCGCTTCGCCGGGCCGCGGCGCCGTCACGCGCACGCGCGGCGGCCGGGGGCTCTCGGTCGACTCGCTCATGCGCGGGGCCGCACGCGGTGCTCGGCGATGCGCTCCCGCAGGGCGGGCAGCAGGCGGCGGCTGACCGGCAGCTCGTCGTCGCCGACGGTGATCGAGGGGGATGCTCCGCTCAAGCGCAGCTGCGTGATGTGCTCGAGCGCCACGAGGTACGAGCGGTGCACGCGCACGAAGCCCGCGCCCGCCCACTGCTGCTCGAGGTCGCTGATCGGAACCCGCACGAGAAACCCGCCGTCGGCGGTGTGCAGGCGGGCGTAGTCGCCCTGCGCCTGCGCGTAGCGGATGGCGTCGCGGCGCACGAGCCGCGTCGTCGCGCCGAGGGTGACGGCGATCGTGGCGGGGGCATCCGGCGATTCGGTGCTCGTCGCGGCGCTGGTCGCGGCGACCCCGCCGGCGCCCGGGGCGGAGCCCGAGGTGATGATCGGCGCCCCCTCCACCGCATCGACGAGCCGGCCGACGGCGCGGGCCAGCCGCTCGGTGCGCACGGGCTTCAGCACGTAGTCCACGGCGTCGAGATCGAAGGCGTCGACGGCGCGCTCCTCGTCGGCGGTCACGAACACCACCGGCGGGCGGCGCTCGAAGCGCTGCAGCGCCTGGGCGAGCTCGAGCCCGGTGAGCCCCGGCATGTGGATGTCGAGCAGCGCGGCATCGATCGGCTCGGTGCTGAGCACCCGCAGCGCCTCGGTTCCCGAGCTCGCGGTCACGATCGCGGCGATGCGCGGGTCGCTCTCGAGCAGCGAGACGAGCTCGTCGAGCGCGGGCCGCTCATCGTCGGCGACGAGCAGCCGCAGGGTGCGGGGCGCGGCGGCGTCGGGGCTCATGCGCGGCCTCCGCCGGGGATGTTCTCGGGCTGCGATCGCGGAACCCGCATGATGACGAGCGTGCCCGCGCCGCGCTGCGTCTCGACGACGAGGCCGAGGTCGTCGCCGTAGCGCTGCCGCAGGCGGGCATCCACATTGCGCAGTCCGAGGTGATCGACGGTCGGGCGACCGGCGAGCGCGGCGCGCAGGGCCTCGGGGTCGGTGCCGACGCCGTCGTCGTCGATGCGGATCTCGGTGAAGGCGCCCGCCTCGACCGCCGTGATGCTGATCGTTCCGCCGCCCTCCTTCGGCTCGAGCCCGTGCCGCACGGCGTTCTCGACGAGCGGTTGCAGGCTGAGGAAGGGGATGACCGTCGGCAGCACCTCGGGGGCGATGCGCAGGCTCACCGACAGGCGCTCGCCGAAGCGCGCCCGCTCGAGCTGCAGGTAGCTGTCGATCGACTGCAGCTCGTCGGCGAGGGTCGTGAACTCGCCCGCGCGCCGGAACGAGTAGCGCGTGAAGTCGGCGAACTCGAGCACGAGGTCGCGGGCCCGCGGCGGGTCGGTCGTGATGGTCGAGGCAATCGCGGTGAGCGCGTTGTAGATGAAGTGCGGGCTGATCTGCGCCCGCAGCGCCTTCACCTCGGCCTCGGCGAGGGCGGCGCGGCTCGCTTCGAGCTCCGACAGCTCGAGCTGCGCGGCCACCCAGCCCGCGACCTCCTCGGTGGCCCGCACGAGGGTCGGGCGCACGGGGGGCCGCGCGAAAGCGACCACCGCGCCGACCGGCGCGCCCGTGGCGTCGGGCCCGCCGCGGCGGATCGGGGCGGCCACCGCATCCAGCGCACCCGATGCGGGGGATGCGGAGCCTGCGCCCTCCTCGCCCGCCGCGCCGCCCGGCAGCGCCTGGGTGGTCGCCCGTTCGCGAGCCGCCCGCGCCAGCCGCTCGGCCGCCGGCGCGAGCCCGGCCGGGCCGTCGAGCGCGACCACCCCGTGGTCGTCGGCGAGAGCGAGCGCCTCGCAGTCGAGCAGCGAGCGCAGGGCGCGCGCGGCACGGGCCGGATCGCCGCCGGTGAGCCCGCCGCGCAGGTGCGCCGCCGCGCGCGAGGCCTGGTGCAGCGTGTCGACGGCGGCCCGCTCGGCCGCCGTGGCGAGCCCGCGCCCCCCGCGCACTGCCCGCCAGCCGACGCCGATGAGCAGCACGCCGAGGGCGCCGAGGGCGATGCCGACCCCGAGGGCCGTCAGCTCCGTCGCGCTCATACTGCTCGAGAGTAGGCGACGACGAGCGGTCGCGGGCCGCCGTTCGGCGCACGGTCGCTACCGTTCGGCGCACCGAGCGCCCCGCGTCGTTGCCGACCGCGCGCCGCGCGCCGCAGAGTGTGCCGTTGACGACGGCGACAACGGTGTCGCTGTCATGGCAGAGAGCGAGACGCCATGGGCGACGCACCCCGGGAGCACGACTCCCACCCCTCCGACACGGGCCCGCAGCCCCTCGACATCGAGGCGTTCCGCGCCGTGCAGGCCTCGGCGCCGTACGTGGCGCTGCGCCGCCGCCACCGGCTGTTCGTGCTGCCGGTGACCGCCGCGTGCCTGCTCTGGTATCTCGCCTACGTGCTCGTGGCGGGCTACGCGCCGCAGGTGTTCGCCATCACGGTGTCGGGCAGCATCAACCTCGGCATGGTCTGGGGTCTCGCCCAGGTCGTGACCACCTTCGCCGTCACGATGACCTACGTCTGGTACGCCAACAAGCACCTCGACCCGGCCGCGGCGGAGATCCGCGCCCAGCTCGAGACCGGTGCCGCGCCGACCGCGACCACGACGGAGGTGACCGCGTGAGCGCCGCACTGCTGACCGCCGCGCTCGCGCCGGTGCTCTCCGCCCAGGCGACAGACTCGGCCTCGCCGGGCGACCCGCTGCTCAACATCGCCATCTTCGGCGCGTTCGTCGCCGTCACGATGGTCATCGTCTTCCGCGCCAGCCGCAACAACAAGACGGCGAGCGACTACTACGCCGCCGGCCGCTCGTTCACGGGCGGGCAGAACGGCTCGGCGATCGCCGGCGACTACCTCTCGGCGGCGTCGTTTCTCGGCATCGTCGGAGCGATCGCCGTCACCGGCTACGACGGGTTCCTGTACTCGATCGGCTTCCTCGTCGCGTGGGTCGTGGCGCTGCTGCTCGTCGCCGAGCTGCTGCGCAACACCGGCAAGTTCACGATGGGCGACGTGCTCGCCTTCCGCCTGCGGCAGCGCCCCGTGCGCATCGCCGCGGCCATCTCGACCCTCGTCGTGAGCTTCTTCTACCTGCTGGCGCAGATGGCGGGGGCGGGCGGGCTCGTCTCGCTGCTGCTCGGCATCGAGGAGCGCGTCGGGCAGTCGGTCGTCATCGCGGTCGTCGGCGGCCTGATGATCCTCTACGTGCTCGTCGGCGGCATGAAGGGCACCACCTGGGTGCAGATCATCAAGGCGGTCATGCTGATCGCCGGTGCCGGGCTCATGACGGTCTGGGTGCTGGCGCTGCACGGCTTCGACTTCAGCCGCCTGCTCGATGCGGCCGTCGCGACCACGGGCAACCCGGCGATCCTCGAGCCGGGCCTCAAGTACGGGCTCAGCGACGTCACGCGACTCGACTTCCTGTCGCTCGGTCTGGCCCTCGTGCTCGGCACCGCGGCGCTGCCCCACGTGCTCATGCGCTTCTACACGGTTCCCACCGCGAAGGAGGCTCGCAAGAGCGTCGTCTGGGCGATCTGGCTCATCGGCATCTTCTACGTGTTCACGCTCGTGCTCGGCTACGGTGCGGCGGCCCTCATCGGCCCCGAGCGCATCGCCGCGGCCCCGGGCGGCGCCAACTCGGCGGCACCCCTTCTGGCCTTCGAGCTCGGCGGCCCGGTGCTGCTCGGCATCATCGCGGCGGTCGCCTTCGCGACGATCCTCGCGGTCGTCGCCGGGCTGACGATCACCGCGGCGGCCTCCTTCTCGCACGACGTCTACGCGTCGGTCATCAAGAAGGGCACCGCGACGCCGGCGCAGGAGGTCAAGGTCGCGCGCATCACGGTGGTCGTCATCGGTCTTGTCGCGATCGTCGGCGGCATCGGCGCCAACGGTCAGAACGTCGCCTTCCTCGTGGCGCTGGCCTTCGCGGTCGCCGCCTCGGCGAACCTGCCGACCATCGTGTACTCGCTCTTCTGGAAGCGCTTCACCACCCGGGGCGCGCTGTGGAGCATGTACGGCGGCCTGGGTAGCGCGATCATCCTCATCGCCCTCTCGCCGGTGGTGTCGGGGGCCGAGACCTCGATGATCCCGGCGGCCGACTTCGCGGTCTTCCCGCTCGCGAACCCGGGCATCGTGTCGATCCCCCTCGCGTTCCTGCTCGGCTGGCTCGGCACGATCACCGATCGTCGTCGGGAAGACCCGGCGAAGCAGGTCGAGATGGAGGTGCGCTCGCTCACCGGCGTCGGTGCCGAGAAGGCGAGCGCGCACTAGGCATCCGGCGGGCGGGGGCATGCCTGGACCGTCGCCCGCCGGTGAATCGTCGCGGGGCCCCGCTGGTGGTGCGGGGCCCCGCGGTCGTCTGTCTGCGGGTGGCGGTGCCGTGCGGAGGGCGGCGATGCGACGCGGGATGCCCGCCGCACCCCCGGCGCGCCCCTACTTGTGGTGCAGCAGTCGGTGGGTGATCTCGAGCACGGCCGAACCGATGACGCTCGCCCCCACCGCGACCGCGATGAGCTCGATCGGGGGTGCGCCGAGCTGCAGGAAGTCGGTGACGATCGGGATCGACAGCACGACCCCGAGGCCGGCGTAGGCGGCGATGACGACGAGCGTTGTGATCCAGGTGAAGGGGCGCGAGAGGATCACGAGCACCCACAGCGCCGTGAGCGTCAGCGTGATGACCGCGGCGGTCTGCACGACCGGCGCGGCGTAGCCGCCGAGGTAGGCGTGGGCCACGACCGAGATGAGCGTGCCGCCGACGATGAGACCGGAGGGGATGCAGAACCGTGCCGCGCGCTGCAGGAACCCGGGCCGGTACTTCTGGATGTTCGGCAGCAGCGCGAGCACGAGCGCGGGCAGGCCGATCGTCAGGCCGTCGACGATCGACAGCTGCCGCGGCAGGAACGGGAACGGCCACAGCAGCAGCCCGAACACAACGGCGAACAGGATCGCGTAGGTGGTCTTCGACAGGAACAGCTTGGCGAGCCGCTCGACGTTGGCGATGACCTGCCGGCCCTCGGCGACGATGCGCGGCAGGCGGCTGAACTGCCCGTCGAGCAGCACGAGCCGCGCGACCGCGCGCGTGGCGGCGGCGCCCGAGCCCATCGCGATGCCCATGTCGGCGTGCTTGAGCGCGAGGGCGTCGTTGACGCCGTCGCCGGTCATGGCGACGGTGTAGCCGAGCCGCTGCAGCGACAGCACCATCGCCTTCTTCTGCTCGGGGGTGACGCGGCCGAAGACGTGCTCGCGACCCATGATCGCGTCGAGCTCGGCCTCGCCCTCCGGCGTGCTCGCGTCGGGAAGCCGGCGGGCGTCGAATCCGTCGCCCACGTGCTCGACGCCGGCCTCGCGGGCGACGGCGGCGACCGTGCGCGGGTCGTCGCCCGAGATGACCCGGATGCTCACCCCCTGCTCGCGGAAGTACCCGAGCGTCTCGTGCGCATCGGGCCGCACCTTCTCGCGGAAGGTCAGCACGGCGGCCGGCACGAGCCGCGCGGGCAGGTGCGCGGCGGCCGGCTCGGTCTCGGGCAGCGCCTCGGGCGAGTGGGCGAGCACGAGCGTGCGCAGGCCGCTCGCGGCGAGCTCGCTCGTGCGCGCGAGCACGGGTTGCGCGGCGGCGGGGGCCGCTCCGGCCAGCACGATGTCGGGGGCTCCGAGCACCCAGCTGCCCGCGGCGCGCGGGTCGCGGAACTCGGCCGCGCTCCACTTGCGGGCCGAGCTGAACGGCACGGCGGCGTGCAGCTCGAGGCTCGCCACGGCGGCGAATCGCTCGCCGAGGGCCTTCGCGGTGGCGTTGGCGTCACGGTCGGCGGCGAAGTGGCCGAGCGCCGCATCCCACCCGGCGATGTCGCTGACCGGCTCGACCGAGTCCAAGACCAGCCGGCCCTCGGTGAGGGTGCCGGTCTTGTCGAGGCACAGCATGTCGACGCGGGCGAGGCCCTCGACGGCCGCGAGTTCCTGCACGAGCACCTCGCGGCGGGCGAGCTTCACGGCGCCGACGGCGAGCGCGACGCTCGTCATGAAGACGAGCCCCTGCGGGATCATCGCGATGAGGCTCGCGGCCGAGGCGACGGTCGCCTCGCGCCAGGCGCCCGTCGCGATCGCGACCTCCCACCCGCCGACGGCCTGCATCTGCCCGTTGACGACGATGGCGCCGACCGGCAGCAGGGCGATGGTGATCCACTTGATAATGCGTGCGATGCCGGAGCGCAGCTCGCTGCGCACGAGCGAGAACTGCTTCGCCTCGGCCGTGATGCGGGCCGCGTACGAGTCGGCGCCGACGCGGATGACCCGCGCGAGCCCGCTGCCCCCGACGATCGACGAGCCCGAGAGCAGCTCGCGCCCGGGCGCCGCATCGAGCGCGTCCGACTCGCCGGTGAGCAGGGACTCGTCGACCTCGAGCCCGTTCGCCTCGAGCACGACCGCATCGGCGGTGACCTGGTCGCCCGCCGCGAGCACGAGCACGTCGTCGAGCACGACGTCGGCGACGCGCACCTCGTGCAGCGACTCGCCCCCCGACTCGTCGCGGCGCAGCACCCGCGCGCGCGGGGCGTTGAGCACGGCCAGGCGGCTGAGGGTGAGCTTCGCCCGGAACTCCTGGGCCACGCCGATGACGACGTTCGCGATCACGAAGAAGCCGAAGAGGGCGTCCTGCCAGTAGCCGAGCACGAGCAGCAGCGCAAAGCTGCCGCCCACGATGAGGTTGAAGAGCGTGAACAGGTTGGCCTGCATGATGCGCCAGAACGAGCGGCCGGTGTCGCTCGGCATCGCGTTGCCCTGACCGCGGGCCAGGCGCTCGCGCACCTCGGCGAGGCTCAGGGCCGTCGCGGGGTGCGCGGTGGCGGGCTGATCGGCGGAGGGCTGACCAGCATCGGTCGGCGTCGCGGAAGCGGGGGTCGGCGGCGTCGGCAGGCTCACGCGCGCGAGCCTAGCCGCGCAACCCTATGCGCGGGCCTAACTGGGGCCGTGCTCTAGCCCCCGACCACCGGCCCGAAGCGGGCCGGCAGCGTGTCGCGGTGCGCGTGCCGCAGCTCGGCGAGCGAGAGCGTGAAGCGGTCTTGCACCTCGAGGCCGTCGACCTCGGCGTCGGTCACGCCGATGCGCAGCACGGGCACGTCGCGGCCCGCGCACAGGCCGCGGAACTTCACGTCGTCTTCGCGACCGACCGACACGAGCGCGCGGGCCTGCGATTCGGCGAGCAGCGCGGCGAGAGCATCCACCCCGTCGCGCTCCATGAGCTCGCCGAGCCAGACGCGCGCGCCGATGCCGAAGCGCAGCACGCCCTCGGCCAGGGTCGCGAGCAGGCCGCCCTCCGAGAGGTCGTGCGCCGAGGTGACGAGGCCGTCGGAGGCCGCGGCGGCGAGCAGGCCGGCGAGGTTCTTCTCGGCGGTGAGGTCGACGCGCGGCGGCACCCCGCCGAGGTGGCCGTGCACGACGTCGGCCCACACCGAGCCGTCGAGCTCGTCGCGCGTGACGCCCAGCAGGTAGAGGTTCTCGCCGTCGTCCTGCCAGCCCGAGGGCAGGCGGCGGTCGACGTGGTCGATGACGCCCATGACCGCGACGACGGGCGTCGGGTGGATGGGCACATCGCCCGTCTGGTTGTAGAACGAGACGTTGCCGCCGGTGACCGGGATGCCGAGCTCGAGGCAGGCATCCGCCAGGCCCGTCACCGCGCGCTCGAACTGCCACATGACGTCGGGGTTCTCGGGGCTGCCGAAGTTGAGGCAGTCGGAGACGGCGAGCGGCACGGCTCCGGTCGCGGCGACGTTGCGGTACGCCTCGGCGAGCGCGAGCTGCGCGCCGGCGTAGGGGTCGAGCTGGCAGTAGCGGCCGTTCGCGTCGGTCGCGAGCGCGACCCCGAGGCCCGACTGCTCGTCGACGCGGATCATGCCGGCGTCGTCGGGCGTCGCGAGCGCGGTGTTGCCGCCGACGTAGTAGTCGTACTGGTCGGTGATCCAGGCCGTGTCGGCCAGGTTCGGGCCGCCGAGCACGCGCAGGGCCTGCGCCCGCAGTTCGGCGTCGTCGGCGGGTCGCGGCAGCCGTGCCGCGCTGTCGGCCTGCAGCCCGTCGTGCCACGACGGCCGCGCGTAGGGCCGGTGATACACCGGGCTGTCGATCGCGACCGTCTTCGGGTCGACGTCGACGATCGTCTCGCCCTTCCAGTGGATGACGAGGCGCCCGGTGTCGGTCACCTCGCCGAGCACGCTCGTCTCGACATCCCACTTGGCGGTGACGGCGAGGAAGGCCTCGAGCTTCTCGGGCCGCACGATGGCCATCATGCGCTCCTGGCTCTCCGACATGAGGATCTCCTCGGCCGTGAGCGAGGGGTCGCGCAGCAGCACCTGGTCGAGGTCGACCACCATGCCGCCGTCGCCGTTGCTTGCGAGCTCGCTGGTCGCGCACGAGATGCCGGCGGCGCCCAGATCTTGGATGCCCTCGACGAGCTCGCCCTGGAACAGCTCGAGGCAGCACTCGATGAGCACCTTCTCGGCGAAGGGGTCGCCCACCTGCACGGCGGGGCGCTTCGTCGGCCCGCCCTCGCTGAACGTGTCGCTCGCGAGGATCGACGCGCCGCCGATGCCGTCGCCGCCCGTGCGCGCGCCGAACAGCACGACCTTGTTGCCGACGCCGCGGGCGTTCGCGAGGTGCAGGTCTTCGTGCCGCAGTACGCCGACGGCGAGCGCGTTGACGAGCGGGTTCGCCTGGTACACCGCGTCGAACACCGTCTCGCCGCCGATGTTGGGCAGGCCGAGGCAGTTGCCGTAGTGGCTGATGCCGCTCACGACGCCGGGCACGACGCGCGCCGTGTCGGCGTGGTCGATGGCGCCGAAGCGCAGGGCATCCATGACCGCGACCGGCCGCGCGCCCATCGAGATGATGTCGCGCACGATGCCGCCGACGCCCGTCGCGGCGCCCTGGAACGGCTCGATGTAGCTCGGGTGGTTGTGGCTCTCGATCTTGAAGGTGACGGCCCAGCCCTCGCCGATGTCGACGACGCCCGCGTTCTCGCCCATGCCGACCATCAGGTGCTCGCGCATCTCGTCGCTGACCTTCTGTCCGAACTGGCGCAGGTGCACCTTGCTCGACTTGTACGAGCAGTGCTCGCTCCACATCACCGAGTACATGGCCAGCTCGCCGCTCGTCGGGCGGCGCCCGAGCAGGGTCTTGATCGCCTCGTACTCGTCGGCCTTGAGCCCGAGAGCCTCGAACGGCTGCACCTTGTCGGGCGTCGCCGCGGCGTTCGCAACGGTGTCGGGCGCGGGGATGGTCGCGGGATTCGTCACGGTGTTCAGCCTATCGGCGGCCTAGGCTGGGGCTGTCGCCCGGTGCCCGCCGCCGGCCCCCGCCACCACAGCCCCAGGAGCCGCCATGACCTCCCGCATGATCTGGATGTACGCCGCCATCGGCATCCTCGTCTTCCTCGGCGCGATGTTCCTCGGGCTGGCGCTCAACGGGTGACCGCGGGATGCTGAGCGCATGATCCCGATGGCACTCCTCGATCTCGTCGACCTCGACGGGGTGCCCGAGCGCGGGCTCGGCTTCCTGCTGCTGCTGACCGTGCTGCTGCTCGCTGTCGCCGCGCTCGTGGTGCTCATCATCGAGCTGGTCGTGCGGCTCGTCGCGCCGTCGCAGCCCTGGGCCGCATCTCTGCTGCGCGAGACGCGGCTCGCCCTGCGCCTGCTGCTCGCCGGCGTCGCGGTGCAGATCGCTGTGAGCCTCGCCGCGCCCGAGACCCGGTTCTCGGTCGCGCTCGACCGCCTGCTGACGATCGCCGTCATCGGCCTGTTCGCGTGGGTGCTCATCGAGGTGGTCGACCACGCGTTCGACGGTGCGATGGCGCGCTACCCGACCGGCGCCGACGCCACGCGCGGCACGCGCCGCGCCCACACCCAGCTGACCTTCCTGCAGCGCCTCGCGACCGTCACCATCATCGTCGTCGCCGTCAGCGCGGCCCTGCTGACCTTCCCGCAGATGCAGGCGCTCGGCGGCAGCCTGCTCGCCTCCGCCGGCCTCGCGAGCATCATCGCGGGTCTCGCCGCGCAGTCGACGCTGTCGAACGTCTTCGCCGGCGTGCAGCTGGCGTTCTCCGATGCGATCCGCGTCGACGACATCGTCATCGTCGAGGGCGAGTGGGGTCGCATCGAGGAGATCACCCTGACCTACGTGGTGGTGCGCATCTGGGATGACCGGCGCCTCGTCGTTCCGTCGACCCACTTCACCACCACCCCCTTCGAGAACTGGACGCGCACGGGCAGCGAGCTGCTCGGCTCGGTCGAGCTCGACCTCGACTGGCGGGTCAGCCCGGCCGCGATGCGGGCGCGGCTCGACACCGTGCTCGACGGCACGCCCCTGTGGGATCGCCGGGTGTCGGTGCTGCAGGTCTCCGACGCGACGGGCGGGCACGTGCGCGTGCGCATCCTCGTCAGTGCCGCGGATGCCGGCTCGCTGTTCGACCTGCGCAACTACGTGCGCGAGCAGCTCGTCGAGTGGGTGCGGCACGAGAGCCCCGGCGCGATGCCGCGCACGCGCGTGCAGGTCGAGCAGGCTGCGTCGGGCGGCGAGGGTGAGCCCGCATCCGTTGCCGGTGACGGCTCGGCGAGCCGCCAGTTGTTCAGCGGCACCCCCGAAGCCCAGCAGCGCGCGACGCAGATGATGGCGCCGTCTGCCGACCCCGAGGCGCCGAGCCGCGCGGGGCTGTAGCTAGCTCTTCGGAACCGGCGGGCCCAGGATCAGCAGCACGGTGAAGAGCACCACGACCGCGAGCAGGATGAGCGCGGCCAGCAGATACGGGTGGTTGAGCATCCACCGCACGAGGCGG
>JAIXXG010000131.1 GCA_027490915.1 Microbacteriaceae bacterium | reverse complement strand
TGATCAACAACGCCGGCATCATGGCCGTGCCGGAGCGTCGCGAGACGGCCGACGGCTTCGAGCTGCAGTTCGGCAGCAACCACCTCGGCCCGTTCGCGCTCACCGGCCTGCTCATGCCCGCCCTGCAGAGGGCGGACGCCCCGCGCGTGGTCTCGACGAGCAGCATCGTCGCCCGGATCGGGCGCTTGCAGTGGAACAACCTCAACGCCGAGCGCCGGTACTCGGCCTGGGGTGCGTACGCCCTGTCGAAGCTCGCGAACCTCGCGTTCGCCCGCGAGCTGCAGCGCCGCAGCGACCTCGAGGGCTGGGCCGTGACGAGCGTCGCCGCCCACCCTGGCGGCACCTCGACGAACCTGCAGATCACCGGGCCGCGCGACGGAAAGCCCGTCGGCGGCGGCCTGCAGCGCCGCATGGACCAGGTGATGCAGAGCGTCGAGGAGGGCATCCGGCCCGCGCTCGTCGCCGCCGCGAGCCCGGCGGCCGAGCCGGGCGGGTACTACGGCCCGAACGGAGCGATGGAGATCCGCGGCGCGGCGGCCCCGGCGTTCGTGCCGCGTGCGGCGCGCGACGCCGCCGCCCTCGTGCGGCTGTGGGAGGTCTCGGAGCAGCTCACCGGCGTGCGGTATGCCGAGCAGGTCAGCGCGTCGGAGGAACCGCGACCCGGCAGCTCGAGCGGCGGTTGACGAACTAGCGGGCGACCTCGCCGCCCGGGTCGAGCAGAGCGAGCTCTGCGCGTCGCGGAGTCCCCTCCCAGTCGCCGAGCACCGTGCACTGGAGGGCACCGCACCGAGCCGCTCGGTCGAGCCGCTCGGCGACCGACGCCCCTTCGGCGAGCGCTGAGAGATAGCCCCCCACGAAGGCATCGCCGGCTCCGACGGTGTCGACGACCTCGACGGGGTAGGCATCGATCTGCTCGACCGCGTCGGGAGTCACGGCGACGGCGCCCCGATCGCCGAGCTTGATCACGATCTCGCGGGGACCGCCGCCGCCCTCGCCCCGAACAGCTTCGTGGGCCGCGTCGATCGCGCCGAGTCCCGAGGCGACGAGGTCGAGCTCACCAGGATCCCCGAACAGCACGTCGATGGATGGTCGGAGATCGGCGAGGAACGCGGAGGCCTCACTCGCCGTCCAGAGCTGACTGCGGTAGTTGACATCGAATGAGACCGTGACTCCGGCACGCCGCGCTCGACGGGCGACATCGAGAACCATCTGCTGGGCCGACGCGGAGAGTGCCGGGGTGATGCCCGTCAGGTGCACGATGCGGCTCGACTCGATGAGCTCGGTCTCGACATCGTCGGGGTTGAGCGCACGGGCTGCGCTGGCGGATCGGTAGTAGGTGACCCGCCGGTGCTGCACCGTCCTGCGCTCCTTGACCATCACGCCGGTCGTCGAGCCGAGCAGGCGTGGGGCGATGACCTCGACGCCCGCTGAACGGAGCTGCGACTCCACCAGGTCTCCGATCGGATCCGATCCAAGCCTGCTCACCCAGGTCGCACTCCCGCCGAGGCGCGTGAATGCGATGGCGACATTCGACTCGGCCCCTCCAACCATCAGCGCGACCGACCGGGAGGAGGCCAATGGCCCGATCTCGGTGCTGACGACCAGTCCCATCGTCTCGCCGACGGTCACCAGATCGCGACTGCTCCGTCGATTCACACCGCTCACCGTTCCCACTGCGCGGCGGCCCGGAGCGTCGCAACCCGATCGGCGAGCAGCCGGTCGTCGGTTGCGCTGAGACCCCGCATCAGCGCTCCCCCGATACTGACGGCAACAGCGCCTGCTTCGAACCAGGCCCTCGCGTTGTCGACATCGACTCCACCGGAGGGCATCACCGGAAGACCGGGGAGAGGGGCGAGGACATCCCGCAGGTACGACGGTCCCAGCGACGCTGACGGGAAGAGCTTGAGCGCGGCGGTCGCCGGCCGGTCCCAGGCCGCGAGGAGCTCAGTCGGGGTCATCGCGCCTGCGATCACGGGCACCCCGAGCTCGTGCGCTGCCTCATGCACCGGAGGCCGGCTCGCTGGTGTGACGATGAACTCCGCCCCGCTCTCGACCGCCTCCCGCACCTGGATCCCGTCGGTCACCGAGCCCACGCCGATCGTGACCTCCGCGCCCCACGAGTCCCGCAGCTCCCGGATGATCGCCAATGCACCGGGGGTCGTCAGAGTCACCTCGACAGCGGTGATGCCCGCCTGGAGGACGCGGTGGGCGCTGCTCGCACCGAGACGCTCGTCCGGCTCGCGGATAACCGCGATCACACGGTCGTCGATCACGGGTCGGGGCAGCCCGTGGCGGTCATGGCTCCACGATGGCATCGTCATGGTCAGCGAAGGTCGGTCCGCCGCCGCACGGTGCCAGGGCGTGCCAGGAACTCATCGGTGAGTCGCACGCCGTGCCCCGGAGCGTCAGCCGGGGCAATCACGCCGCGATCGACGACGGGAACTCCGGTCGCCATTTCGCGGTACCAGCCGTGGTAGAACGCTCTCGCGACCTCCTGGACATGACCGTTGCGCACGGCCGTTACGAAGTGCGTCGCAACTCCGAGCGAGACCGGGCCGGTGCAGTCGTGCGGGGCGACGTTCACGCCGTACTGCTCCGCGAGGGCCGCCGTCTTCAACGCCGCAGTGATCCCGCCGCTCCAGCCGATATCGATAATCGCGACATCGATCGCTCGCGCGTCAAGGAGAGGCTTGTACGAGTTGATTCCTGCGCCGACGCTCTCGCCGACGGCGATCGTGAGACCCGACTCAGCCTTGAGCGCAGCCATCGCTTCCACGTGGTCGGCCCGGAGAGGGTCCTCGACCCACGCCAGGTCGAATCGCTCGAGCTCGCGAAGGAGGCGACGTGCGCCCGCCGGCTGCCAGAGCGAGTGGAGCTCCAGGTACAGCTCGATCTCGTTCCCGACCGACGACCGGATGTCGTCCAGCACTCCCAGGCCGAATCGGAGGTCAGCGTTGTGGGCACCGAGAGACTCCTCAGCCGCCAGATCGAACGGCCAGACCTTCATGCCGCGATACCCCTCGGCGACCAGGTCGCGGGCCAGAGCGCCCGGTTCGTTCAGGAATCGCCACAGGTCTTCGTATCGTCCGACCTCACCCGGGCGATCGAGCCCCCAGTTGCTCGACGTCTGCCTCGACTGCGCATTGACGTACTGGTTTCCCGCGCAGGTGTTGTACACCTCGATCGTGGGCACGAAGGGTCCGCCGAGCAGATCGCGCAACGGGAGACCGGCCCGTTTCGCGAGCAGATCCCAGAGGGCGATGTCGATTGCCGAGTTGCCGCGGACCTCTGCTCCCGAGCCCGAGTACCCGACGTAGCTGGCGAGACTGGCGGCGACCAGCTGAGGGGTGAGGCGACGCAGCCCGGAGAGCACCGAAGCCGCCGTCTCATGGATGTAGCTCTCGACACTCGTCGCTCCGTAGAACGTCTCGCCGAGCCCGACCCTGCCCTGGTCGTCATGCACAAGCACGTGAAGCACATTGGGCTGCAGGGATGACCTGACCGTCTCGATCGCCGAGATCGCCGTCTCCGCCTGCGTCGTCACGGCAGATGCCGTGCGTGCTGCGTCATGGTGCGCGACGGCGGGCACGCTCGCGAGAGCCGCTCGGTCTGCGCTGTCAACCACGGAGCACACTCCGATCGCCCGATAGGTACGTCGGGGCGCTGACGGCGTCGAGGAACTCGGCGCCTCGCCATCCCACGGCCCCGGTCCCGCTCGAACCGCCCGGTTGGTGCAGAGCGCCGTCCTCGTAACCGTGCCAGGTGTTGACCCAGATCGTCCCCACATCGGATCCGATGAGGGAGTCGACCAGCGATTGGTCGTGTGTGAGAACCGTCATCGCGAGACCGTACGTCGTGTCCCGAGCGAGACGAACGGCCTCATCCATCGACTCGACGATCTGCACTGCGGCGATCGGCCCGAACGTCTCAGCGGTCATGATGCTCATCGAGTGGTCGACATCGGTCATGACGGTCGCAGGGAAGTAGCTTCCCGGCCCGTCGGGAGCGGTGCCGCCGACGAGCACCTTGGCCCCCTTGTCGACCGCATCGCGCACATGCTGCTCGACGACGGCGCGTTGCTGGAGGTCGATCATCGGCCCCAGCGGCC
>JAIXXG010000069.1 GCA_027490915.1 Microbacteriaceae bacterium | reverse complement strand
GGCTCATCAGGCGGGCCTGCAGGCCGGGCTGGACGTCGCCCATCTCGCCCTCGATCTCGGCGCGCGGCACGAGCGCCGCGACCGAGTCGATCACGACGAGGTCGATCGAGCCCGAGCGCACGAGCATGTCGGCGATCTCGAGCGCCTGCTCGCCGGTGTCGGGCTGCGAGACGAGCAGCTGGTCGATGTCGACGCCGAGCTTCTGGGCGTAGTCGGGGTCGAGCGCGTGCTCGGCGTCGATGAACGCGGCGATGCCGCCGGCGCGCTGGACGTTGGCGATGGCGTGGAGCGTGAGCGTGGTCTTGCCCGACGACTCGGGGCCGTAGATCTCGATGATGCGGCCGCGGGGAAGACCGCCGATGCCGAGCGCCACGTCGAGGGCGATCGAGCCGGTCGGGATGACCGACACCGGCGCACGCTCATCGGAGCCCAGGCGCATGACGCTGCCCTTGCCGAACTGACGGTCGATCTGGGCGAGAGCGGTCTCGAGGGCCTTCTCGCGGTCTGCTGCTGAGGGCATTGCGGTCTCCGTTTCGAATCGTGCGCGGTGTGCCTGTCTTCTGTCGCTCCTCGTCCGGCCGATGGAGCAGGGCCGGACGGATCACGACAAGGCGTGACGGCGATCGCCGACGAGACCGACGGTACGCTCCTCCCCCGACAGAGCCGGGTTCGACGCGCGTTCCGTGCAGTGACTCGTGTTCGAGTGCCGCTGGGAGGGAGTCTAGCCCGCAGGCGAACAGATGTTCGAACGATCCGCGCGCGGCGTGTCGCCGATCACGCCCGACGCGGCTCCGGGCGACCAGCGCCGTGCCAGCGCTCGCGCGGGACATCCATGACGGCGCACAGCGCCAGCCAGACGTCTTTCGGCGCGATGCCCTGGGCCAGTGCCTCCTCGGCCGTGCGGTCGCCGAGTGCGCCCAGCACGACATCGCGCACGAGGGTGCGCCCGTAGGCCTCGCCGAACTCGCCGTCGATCGCGCGGAGGAACTCGCTGCGGGTCACGGCAGGGGCACGACGCTGAGAGAACGAGGACCAGAGAACGAGGACGAGGCCCCGGGTCAGCGCATCGCCAGGTCGGCGTCGAACTCGGCCACCAGCTCGTCGGGGAGGGTGTCGGGAACCGTCGTGAGCCCCTCGATGACCGCCAGGCGATCGCCGACCTCACGCATGATGACGGAGATCGGGGTGTCGAGCGCCTCGGCGACGGAGGCGAGGATCTCGCTCGACGCCTCCTTCTGGCCGCGCTCGACCTCGCTTAGGTACCCGAGCGCGACACTGGCGCGGCTCGCGACCTGCCGCAGAGTGCGGCCCTTCTGGAGGCGGACATCGCGGAGGACCTCGCCGATCTCTTGCCGGACCAGAACCATGGTGACCTCCTTCACTGCCTCTCGGCCGGAAACTGCCGGGCCGGTAACACTACCCGACTCGGATTGCCTTACTGTAACCGCCGCCACCTGTGCGGGGGTTGTCAGTCTGCTGTCTGTAACACGACCGTGTCGTATGGCATTCCCGAGTGCGACGACCGGCGCCGAGTCAGCCCGCAACGGCCTCCGCGAGCAGCGCGAGCGCGGCCTCGAGCGCCTGCCGCCGCACCGCGGCGCGGTCGCCGGAGAACCGGTGCTCGCGAACGAGCGTGCGCTCCGCATCCGCCACCGCGACGTAGACCAGGCCGACCGGGGCCCCGCCCTGCGCGTCCGGGCCGGCGACGCCCGTCGTCGCGACGCCGAGATCGGCGGGATGCCCTCCGACCACCGCGACCGCCCGCACGCCCTCGGCCATCGCCGCCGCCACCGCGGGGTGCACGGGCCCGTGGGCGGCGAGCAGCGCGGCGTCGACGCCGAGCAGGGACTGCTTGAGCTCGGTGTCGTAGGCGACGACGCCCCCGCGCACGACGGCCGAGGCCCCCGGCACCCGGACCAGATCGGCGAGCACGGCGCCGCCGGTCAGCGACTCGGCGACGGCGACCGAGCGGCCCGCGGCGATGAGGCGCTCGACGAGCGCCGTGGTCGCGTCAACGGTGTCGCTCTCGGCGACGGGGTCGCTCACCGGGGCAGCTCGATCACGGCGCCGGGCGCGCGTGACGGCGCGCCTGCACCAGGTACTCAATGCCGGTCCACACGGTCAGCACGACGGCCGCCGACATGAGCACGGTGTTGACGATGTGCACCCACTCGCCGAGCACCGCCCACAGCGGCAGCAGCGCGAACGAGATGGCCACCGCCTGCACGACGGTCTTGAGCTTGCCGCCGCGGGAGGCGGGGATCACGCGGTCGCGCAGCGCGATGAACCGGTAGACCGTGATGCCCCACTCGCGCACGAGGATGATCGCGACGACCCACCACGGAAGCTCGGCCAGCACGGCCAGCATGACGAGCGCCGCCCCGGTGAGCAGCTTGTCGGCAATCGGGTCGAGCAGGATGCCGAGATCGGTCACCAGATTGCGTCGACGCGCGAGCATGCCGTCGACGCCGTCGGTGGCGATCGCGACGATGAACAGCACCGCCGCGGCCACGCGCAGCGGCCCGTCGGCACCGCCGTCGAGCACGAGCAGCACGACGAACAGCGGGGCGAGCAGGATGCGCACCAAGGTGATGATGTTGGCCAGGTTGCCGCTGCTCGCGGGCGACTCCCCCGCGCGCACCACCCGCCCGCGGAACGAGTACGACCGGGCGGAGGACTCGGGCTCGGTCACGCGGTCCTCCTCGGTCGGCAGATCGGGCTCGTGGAGCTCGTCGGCGGGGTGAACAGGGCGGCTGGGCGTCAGTCGCGATCGGTCAGCTGCCAGGCGTCCTCGTCGGAATCGCCCTCGACCTCAGGATAGCCCTCGGTCATGCGGGCGACGGGGTCGTCGGCGGCGGTCGGGCTCGCGCCCGCGGCGGGCGCGGGCGGCGCATCCTCGCCCCGCAGTCGGGCGAGCACCTCGGGCAGCTGGTCGGGGCTCACGAGCACGTCGCGCGCCTTCGAACCCTCGGAGGGGCCCACGATCTCGCGCGACTCGAGCAGATCCATGAGGCGGCCGGCCTTCGCGAAGCCCACGCGTAGCTTGCGCTGCAGCATCGACGTCGATCCGAACTGCGTGCTGACGACGAGCTCGGCGGCCGCGAGCAGCACCTCGAGGTCGTCGCCGATGTCGCTGTCGATCTCGCGCTTCTGCGCCTCGGCCGCAACATCGGCGCGGTACTCGGGCAGCGCCTGCTTCTTGACGTGGTCGACGACCGCCGCGATCTCCTCCTCGGTGACCCACGCACCCTGCACGCGGATGGCCTTCGAGGCGCCCATCGGCAGGAACAGCGCGTCACCCTGGCCGATGAGCTTGTCGGCGCCCGGCTGGTCGAGGATCACGCGGCTGTCGGTCATGCTCGAGACGGCGAAGGCGAGCCGGCTGGGCACGTTCGCCTTGATGAGGCCCGTCACGACGTCGACGCTCGGGCGCTGCGTCGCGAGCACGAGGTGGATGCCGCTCGCCCGCGCGAGCTGCGTGATGCGCACGATCGAGTCCTCCACATCGCGCGGGGCCACCATCATGAGGTCGGCGAGCTCGTCGACGACGACGAGCAGGTAGGGGTAGGGCTGCAGCTGACGCTGCGAGCCCTCGGGCAGCACGATCTCGTTGGCGAGCACCGCGCGGTTGAAGTCGTCGATGTGCCGGAAGCCGAACGACGCGAGGTCGTCGTACCGCATGTCCATCTCCTTCACGACCCACTGCAGCGCCTCGGCCGCCTTCTTGGGGTTCGTGATGATGGGCGTGATGAGGTGCGGAACACCCTGGTACGCGGCGAGCTCGACGCGCTTCGGGTCGACGAGCACCATGCGCACCTCGGCCGGCTTGGCCCGCATGAGCACGCTCGTGATCATCGAGTTGATGAAGCTCGACTTGCCCGAGCCGGTCGAACCCGCCACGAGCAGGTGGGGCATCTTCGCGAGATTCGCGACGACGTAGCCGCCTTCGACGTCTTTGCCGACACCGATCGCCATCGGGTGCAGGGCCTTGGATGCGGCGCTCGAGCGCAGCACATCGCCGAGGCTCACGATCTCGCGGTCGACGTTCGGGATCTCCACGCCGATCGCGCTCTTGCCGGGGATCGGCGAGAGGATGCTCACCTCGTTGCTCGCGACGGCGTACGAGATGTTCTTCGTCAGCGCCGTGAACCGCTCGACCTTGACCCCCGGTCCGAGCTCGACCTCGTAGCGCGTCACGCTCGGGCCGCGGCTGAACCCGGTCACGCGGGCGTCGACCTGGAACTGCGTGAGCACCTCGGTGATCGCCGCGACGACCGCGTCGTTGGCGGCGGACTTGGCCTTCGGGGGATCCCCGGGCTTGAGCATCGAGGCCGCGGGCAGGCGATAGGGGCGCGCGCCGCTCGACCGTGACGCGGGCGCGGAGAACTCGCCAGCGGCACCGCGCTCGCTCGCCGTCGTGGCGAAGCCGGGGAGCACGGCCGGGGTGGGGTCGACGGGCGGCGCGGGCGCAGCATCCACCTCGCCGGTGAATCGCGCGACGGCCTTCTCGGCGGCCGAGAGCACGTCGTCGAGGCTCTCGGTCACGGCGGCGCGCTCGACGGGGTCGATCGCGTCGGTCACCGCGGCGCGCTCGACCGGGCTGTCGAACGCGGCCGACTCGCGGGTCGACTTGCCCTTGCGCCACCACGGCATCGAGCTCGTGTCGTCGAGGTCGAGGCCCAGGTCGGTGAGCGAGCCGAACGCGACGGGGGCGGTCTCGTCTGCGCCCTTCTGCTTCGGCTCGCGCGGAGCGAGCTCGGCGCCGAACAGGTAGGCGTAGAGCTCGCGCAGGCGGTCGCCGATGCGGTTCGGCGGCGTCTTCGTCATGATGAGCACCGAGAGGGCCGCGAGCAGCACGAGGGCCGGCACGGCGACCCAGACGGTGGCCAGCAGCAGCACGCCGCCGAGGATCCAGCCGATGACGCCGCCGGCCTGCGCGAGCGCGAGGGGCGGGAAGGCCGGCTGCGGGGCTCCGAGCGCGATGTGGCACAGGGCGCTGACGCTCGCAATCAGCAGCCCGAGTCCGATGCCGATGCGGGTGTTGTCGTGCACGCTCGCCGGGTGGCGGAACAGCCACGCCGCGAACACGATCATGATGACGGGCAGTGCGAACGAGACGCGGCCGACCAGCCCGCCGAACGTCCAGGCGTTGAGAGCGACCGCGACCGGATCGGCCATGAAGAACCACTCGACGATCGCCCCGATGACCGCGAGCACGACCATGAGGAACGGCACGCCGTCGCGGCGCTCCTCCTTCGCGAGCGTCTCACGCCCGAGCAGGCGGAACGCCCCACCCGTCACGTGGGCGAGGCCCATCCAGGCACGCGTCAGGATGCCCGGCTGCGGCTCGGCGACAGGCAGCTTCTTCGTGGCGGCGGTCGAGGTGCCGCGCGCGCGGCTCGAGCTCGACCCCGAGCGCGCGGAACCCGCGCGCGGGCGCGCGGACGACCGGGTGCTCGAAGCCATGGGCCCACGGTACCCGCGGCCGGCGACAGCGGCGGGGGCGACACGCGCCCTAGAGCTCGTCGGCCTCCGGCGGCGGGGCGGAGCCCTCCTCGGCAACCCAGCCGCCCAGCGTCATGAGCGAGTCGAGGGTCGACGGCAGGGTCATGGCGAAGTCCGGTGCGCACGCCGCGATGGCGAGCAGGAGCCCTGCCGAGGGCAGGAAGCGCGGATTCGTCACGTGATCAGCGTACGCCTCTGTGCAGTGCCACGCGACACCCTCGAGAAGGGGTGAAGGAGGTGGTGATCGAGGCTACGCCTCGGCCCGCGCCGCCACGCGGCGCGGCAAACCAGCACCGTCTGGGTGATCGAGGCCCCTAGGCCTCGATCACCACCGGCACGATCATCGGCCGGCG
>JAIXXG010000047.1 GCA_027490915.1 Microbacteriaceae bacterium | reverse complement strand
GAGCGCAGGCCTCGGCAGCGCGGAGGGTGTGATCACGGAACAGTACTTGCAGTACACCGAGTGGTCGTCGCGCGCTGACAGTGTCGGCGGGGCGCTTGTCGGCAACGCTGCGACGGCAAGCGAGCCGCTCTCCGATCTCCTGGGCATCGCTGACATCGGTCCGGCGATCGACTCCCTGACCAGTTGGCAACGACTCGGTGAAGCCTGGATCGCTCTGGGCGACCTTGCGTGGCGGTACCAGAACTCGACCGTGCCCCCTGCCCAGTGGAACTCCGCGTGGGATGAGATCTACGCCGCACAGACGGACGCTCTGGGCGCGGGGATCGATACGGCGCAGCAGGACGCGGAGGACACTTTGATCGCTCTACGGCGGGAGTTCTGCGAGGCGTCGAACCCGTAGCCTCACCGTCGATCGCGGGTTACAGGGTCGCGCGCACGGCGGCCGCGGCGTCACCCCAGAGCGGTTCGGTGACCTGAACGTCGACGAGCCCTTGCCACGAGGCCGCGCTGCGCAGCAACGGCACGAGCCGTTCGGCGAAGGCCTCAGGCGGCACCCCCGGTTCGACCCACGCGCTCTGCACCCGCAGCACCCCCGCGGCGCGGTCGCTCTTGAGGTCGACCCGGCCCGCGAGCGCATCGTCGACGAGCACGGGCAGCGTGTAGTAGCCGTACTGCCGCTTCGGCGCGGGCGTGTAGATCTCGATGCGGTAGTGGAAGTCGAACATCCGCAGGGCGCGGTCGCGGCTCCACACCACCGGATCGAACGGCGACAGCAGGGCGGTCGCCTCGATGCGGCGTGGGATGCTCACCCCCGGCACCACGAACGCCTCACCGTCGCGGCCCTCGCGCCCCCACCCCTCGACCTCGACCCGCTCGACCTCCCCGGCCTCGAGCAGCGAGCGGAGGGCATCCCGCGTCGGGGTGATCTTCAGGCGGTGGTAGTCGGCGATGTCGGCCACGGTGCCCACCCCGAGCGCCTGCACGCTGCGCCGCACGAGTTCGCGCTGCGCGTCGACGCGCGGCACCGCCACACCGTGCAGGGCGGCGAGCCCGACCTGGTGGGGCAGCGCGTAGACCCGCGAGAAGCCGCGACGCCCGCCACTGACGACGTCGCCGAACGCGAAGAGGTACTCGAGGCCCTCCTTGACGTCGCTCCAGCCCCACCACGGGCCGCGGCGCTCTTTGGCGACGTCGTGCTCGACCTCCCCGACGGTGAGGGGCCCCTTCTCGTCGAGCTCGCCCAGCAACCAGTCGAGCATGGCCGTGTTCTCGCGCACCCACGCGCTTCTCTCGGTGTAGCGCGCACGCAGCGCCTCGCGCTTCCAGTGCCAGAGCGGCCAGTCGTCGCGGCGGATGATCGCCGCCTCGTGCGCCCAGTACTCGGTGTAGCGGCCGCGGCGCGCGAAGAGCAGCGCGTCGAGCGCGGCCGGGTCGTAGGCGCCGAGCCGGGCGAACACCGGCAGGTAGTGCGAGCGCGCGAACACGCTCACCGAGTCGAGCTGCAGCACCTTCAGGCGCTCGAGCAGGTCGTTCAGCTGCCGGGTGCCGACCGCGGCGGGATGCGGGCGCGCGAACCCCTGGGCGGCGAGCGCGAGGCGGCGCGCCTGCGCGGCAGTCAGTCGGGGCACCGTCTCACGCTAGCGCCGGGCACCGTCGCTCATGTGCGCGGCTGCGCGGCGCCACCTGTCGCCGTCGATTTCCCCGTCGTTCACCGCGCTCGACCCGGCACGTCATGGAGCGTGCCTACCGTGCGGAGCAGTCGCGGTTCCCCGTGCCCGGAACACAGCCCGAGCCGCCGCGGCCCCTACACGGAGGATTCGTGAACACCACACGCATCATCGGCGCGGTCGCCCTCGCGACCACGGCCGCTCTCACGCTCGGCGCCTGCGCGGCGAGCGAGACCCCCGCCTCGGGCGTCGACGCGTCGACCGCCACGAGCATTGCCGACTTCGGCTCGTTCGCCGAGCTCGAGGCCGCCGCCAAGGCGGAGGGCGCGCTCAATGTCATCGCGCTGCCCCGCGACTGGGCGAACTACGGCGAGATCCTCGACCTGTTCATCGAGCGCTACCCCGAGATCACGGTCACTGAGGCCGCCCCCGACGCCTCCAGCGCCGAGGAGATCCAGGCTGCCGAGAACCTCCGCGGGCAGGACACCGCGCCGGACGTGTTCGACCTCGGCCTTGCGGTGGCGCTGCAGAGCACCGACTACTTCGCTCCGTACTTCGTCGAGCGCTGGGACGACATCCCCGCTGAGCTGAAGCACCCCGACGGTCTGTTCTGGGGCGACTACGGCGGGTACATGGCCATCGGCTACGACCCCGACGCGGTGCCCGCTCCGACGAGCCTGCAGGACCTCCTCAGGGAGGAGTACCGCGGCAAGGTCGCGATCAACGGTGACCCGACGCAGGCCGGTGCGGCCTTCGCCGCGGTCGGGCTCGCGACCGTGCAGAACGGCGGAACGCTCGACGACTTCAGCGCCGGCATCGACTTCTTCGAGGAGCTCAACGCGGTCGGCAACTTCGTGAAGATCGACCCGACCCCTGCGACTGTCGCCTCGGGTGAGACCCCGGTCGTCTTCGACTGGGACTACCTGAACAACGGCTACGCCGCCGAGCTCGACGGCCAGCGCAACTGGGAGGTCGTCGTGCTGCCCGGCACCGGCTACGCCGGGTACTACAACCAGGCCATCAACATCGATGCGCCGAACCCGGCCGCCGCGCGCCTCTGGATGGAGTTCCTCTACAGCCCCGAGGTGCAGAACCTCTGGCTGAAGGGCGGCGCCCGTCCGGTGCTCGAGGCGTCGATGGTCGCGAACGGCGAGATCGACGAGGCGCTCTACGCCGCCCTTCCGGCCGCGCCGGAGGACACGGTCGTGCCGACGGCCGCCCAGAGCGAGGCCGCTGCGGCTCTGCTCGGCGAGCGTTGGGCGAGCGCTGTCCAGTAGCACGCCAGCCGTGACGACGGCCGACCCCCGGGGCATCGCGCCCCGGGGGTCGGCCCGCGCGGCCGGCCGTTCCCCCCGCGCGGTCTCGGCGGTGTGGGGCGTCGCACCCTTCGCGCTCTACGTGCTGCTCTTCCTCGCGCTGCCGACCGCGCTCGCGATCGGCACCGGCTTCGTCGACGAGCAGGGGGCCTTCACGCTCGACACCGTGGCGGCGCTCGCCGACCCCTTCGTCGTGAGCGGCTTCACCACCTCGATCGTGCTGAGCGCCGTCACCGCCGTGATCGGCGCCGTGCTCGGCGCCCTCGTCTGCTATGCCCTCATCGGCATGCGGGCCGACGG